>WLFB01000144.1 GCA_009703975.1 Actinomycetota bacterium
CGTGAGAATCGTTTTGGTATAGATCCTGAAATCACGGCGAAAATTGCGAAACAAAAGATACGAATCGTAGAGGTTGGAATCTCGTATACGGGTAGATCGTATGACGAAGGTAAGAAAATTGGGATACGCGATGGTTTTCGTCATATATTCTGCATGATCGCATATAGATTCCGTAAGTAGATACAGATTCGCATTCAAGGTGACTGAGCCAAGCATTGATCTTGAAGCGCTGCAGGCGCGAACGCTACGGGTATTGGTAACTGGGCAAGTTGTTGCAGCGGCTTCTTTGTCGGCTGCTGTTACGGTCGGTGCGTTTGTTATTCAAGACATCCTCGGGCAGCAGACGCCTTGGGGTGGCTTATCGAGTGCGACATTTACTATGGGTTCGGCGTTTATGTCTCAAGTCTTGGCGCGTGTCATGAGCAAGCGCGGGCGTCGCGTCGGTCTCGAATATGGTTACTCACTGGCCATCGCTGGTGGTTTGATTGCGGGTTTCGGCGTGAATCGAAACTCGTTGGTATTTTTCTTGCTAGGCCTTTTTCTATATGGTTCAGGCCAAGCATCTAATTTATTGTCAAGATATGCAGCGATGGATTTGGCGGCACCAGACCAACGAAGCCAGGCGATGAGTTACATTTTGTTCGGCTCAACGTTTGGTGCCGTATTTGGCCCAGTGTTGATAAAACCTGCGGAACAAATTGGAGTGGACACATTTGGCTGGAGCCTTTATACCGGCCCGTGGATTGCGTCAGCATTTTTCTTCGTGTTTGCGTTAGTAAATGTCGCTGTGCGATTACGACCAGATCCGCTTGAAGTCAGTGGGGGGCTCGTCTCACAGCAAGGCATTGGCGTTGTTACGCCAAATTTAGGCGCCGCATTACGCATAATTAGTGGCATTCGAAATGCTCGTGTCGCGCTTGCGTCGATGGTGATTTCGCAGGTAACGATGGTTGCAGTAATGACGATGACGCCCGTTCACTTAAAGATTCATGGCCACGAAGGTGTGAGTCCTTATGTGATTTCATTGCACATCGCTGGCATGTATGCATTTAGTCCGCTTGTTGGTAAATTTGCTGATCGTCACGGTAAGTTGCTGTCAATTTCAGTTGGCGGGGTATTGCTAGTTGCGGCAACAGTTATGGCGGCTCTTGCAGGCGATGCAGCAACCTTATTGTGGCCGTCACTTTGGTTATTAGGGCTTGGTTGGAGTTTCGGACTAATTGGCGGATCAAGTCTCTTAGTTGAGTCAGTACCAGAAGGTTCGCGCGTGACGGTTCAAGGAGCGGCCGACTTGTTAATGAGTTTTTGTGGAGGGATGGCGGGTTTCTCGAGTGGTTTCATCCGCAAAGCATTTGGGTTTCACATGCTTAGTAACTTGGGTACTGTGTTGGCGCTCGTTTTAGTAGTCATCGGTATTCGAAGGCTAACCAGCACCCGTATTGCCAAACTTCGAGTTTGACGATGGTTTCTAGTAAGCCGCCGCGCAAAGTGAGTTGGTCAAATTGGGCTGGCAATCAATCTGTTGACAACGTTTCATTATTCAAGCCAAGAACAGAAGAAGAAATTCAGCGGGCCGTGCAATTCGCGATCGCGAATAAATTGAGAGTCAAGGCTGTTGGGTCTGGACACAGCTTCACAGCGATTGCACTTTCTAGAGATGTGCTGCTTGATTTGTCTGACTACGACGCGGTTATTGCGATAGACAACCTCGCAAACACAGTGACGGTGCAAGCAGGTATTCAGTTATCGAAAATGAATTTGATTCTTCAAAGCAACGGTTTGGCGATGCAGAATCTTGGTGATATCACTTACCAAACGATCGCTGGCGCAATATCAACTTCAACACACGGAACGGGTATCAAACTTACCGGTATTGCCAATCAAGTTGTAGCGCTTCGACTTGTTCTCGCTGATTCGTCTGTCGTTGATTGTTCAGCAACATCAAATGCAGAGCTATTTAATTGCGCGCGTGTGGGTTTAGGTGCGTTAGGGGTTATTAGCACTGTCACACTTCAACTAGTTCCTGCTTTTAATCTCGCGGTAATTGAGCAACCTATGCGTGTCGATGAACTATTGGAGAACCTTGATCATCACATCGCCGATAACGATCATTTTGAGTTTTTTTGGGTGCCGCACACAGGCTGGGCCCTGACAAAACGCAATAATCGCACTCTTGATGCGACTAAGCCAATGGGGAAGATGTCACATTGGTATTCAAAAACGTTGATGGAGAATTACGCATTCGGTGCGGTTTGCATGCTTGGAAGAGCTCGACCTTCGCTAATACCCAAACTGGCTAAGGCATTGCCAGCATCAGGAAGAAATGAATACTCCGACTCAAGTTTTAAGGTCTTCGCGAGTAAACGAATCGTCAAGTTCTATGAGATGGAATATGCAATACCTCGAGAAGCATGCGCTGAAGCACTCAATCGAGTCCGTAGACTAGTAAAAGATAGTGGGTTCTTCCTGAATTTTCCTGTTGAGGTTCGCTTTACAGCCCCAGATGAGATTCCGCTAAGTACAGCGAGTAATCGAGAATCTGCGTATATCGCAGTTCATATATATAAAGGAATGGACTTTGTGCCGTATTTTAAAGCAGTTGAATCAATCATGAACTCATATCAAGGACGCCCACATTGGGGTAAGTTGCATTTTCAGAATTCTGAGACACTTGCACCTAGATATCCAAAATGGGATTTATTCCAATCGGTTCGTAACCAAGTTGACCAAGATCGGCTGTTTTCTAACAGCTACCTCGAGACAGTGCTAGGTAAATAGACATGAAAAGTTTCGTAGATCTCGGAGTTCCGGCGAAGTTCGCCGAAAAATTAAGTGCACGCGGTATTGCATCACCGTTCGAAATTCAAGAAGCAGCGCTACCAGATGGTCTAGCCGGAAACGACGTCTGCGGTAAAGCCCCAACGGGTTCTGGCAAGACGATTGCATTCGGTTTGGTGTTGGCAGTTCGTTTACAAAAATCAAAGCCAGGCCAGCCTGGTGGTTTGGTTCTGGTACCGACACGCGAATTAGCAATTCAAGTCGCCAAAGAGATAGCGATGCTTTGTGAAGGAACAGATTTGCGTGTCGCTTCTGTTTACGGCGGCGCCGGTTACGGTCCACAGGTAAAAGCCGTTCGCGGTGCCAGCATTATTGTTGCTACGCCAGGCCGTCTCGAAGACTTACTAGAGCGTCGTGACATGTCGTTGGCATCGGTAACCATTGCAGTACTTGACGAAGCAGACCGAATGTCCGACATGGGTTTTTTACCTGCAGTTAGACGGTTGCTTCGCGCACTACCAAAACAACGACAAGTTTTGTTGTTCTCGGCAACTTTAGATGGTGACATATCTCAAGTCGTTAAAGAGTTTCAAAATAATCCGAAAAGGCATGAATCAAACTCACAAGAAGCCGAACCAGATATTGAGCATAAGTTTTGGATGGTCAGTCGTAACGACAGAGTCGAAACTATTTCTCAGTTAGTTAATCACTACGAACGAATTATTTTGTTCTGTCGAACTAAACATGGTTGTGACCGCCTTGCCAAGCAACTAGATAACTCAGGCGTGCGATCATCAATTATTCACGGCAACAAAAGTCAGGCTCAACGCGAGCGATCTCTTGAAGAGTTCCGTCGAGGACGCTCTAACGCGTTAGTTGCAACTGATGTTGCCGCGCGCGGGATTCATATTGATGATGTGCCATGTGTAGTGCACTTTGATCCACCGGCAGATCATAAAGATTACATTCACAGATCGGGCCGCACAGGGCGAGCCGGTTCTAAAGGTGTGGTTATTTCTCTTGTTGAATCTTCACAGAAACGAACAGTTAATAAATTGGCCCGTGACGCCGGTGTCGAGGCAGATTTTGTTGCGCCAGATTTCGAGCCAGCGCTAGACGAGGTCGCAGCAAGACCGGGCGTAGTCGGTGGAGTTTTGATTTCTGTTGGCGCAGCGACTGAATAGCTATTTAATAGTTATAAACAAATATCTTGTGGCCGAATAGGTACGCGAGGTAGATCACGTCCAGTCGCGTTACGAATTGCAGCAGCAATCGCTGGTGTCACAGAAATACATGGCGGCTCACCAATTCCTTTTGCGCCTAAAGGTGCTTGTGGTTCAGGCTCTTCAATCATGATTGCAACAACTTCGGGCGCATCAAGGGCGGTTGGCAACAAATAATCTGTAAAACTTGGGTTACGCATTTTGCCATTATCCAAAACTATTTCTTCCATCACCGCTAAACCAAGACCTTGAGCGATGCCTCCCTCAATCTGCCCGAGTGCCGCAATTGGGTTTAGAACGCGACCAACATCTTGTGCCGTGGC
>WLFB01000145.1 GCA_009703975.1 Actinomycetota bacterium
TAAATCTTCGGTCCAGCGATCACTCGAGTTGCGGCAGTGCAATCTTGACCAGCATTGAAATAGCCAGTCATCGCAATCGTCTCAACAGCAAGTTCAATATCGGCGTCATCAAAAATAATGACTGGCGCTTTGCCGCCCAATTCGAGATGCACTCGCTTCAAACTTTTTGATGCAGCTTCAGCGACTTCCATACCGGCGCGAACCGAACCGGTGATCGAAACCATTCCTGGTGTGTTATGTGTAACCATTGACCGACCTGTTTCGCGATCACCACAAATGACGTTGAGTACACCCGGTGGCAAAACTTCGCCAGCGATTTTCGCAACTAGAGCAGTCGACGCTGGTGTTGTATCGCTTGGCTTCAAGACGGTTGTGTTTCCAGCAGCAATCGCTGGGATGAATTTCCAAACTCCCATCATCAATGGGTAGTTCCAGGGGGCGACTTGCGCGCAAACGCCGATTGGTTCCCGTCGTATATAAGAGGTATAGCCGCTCATGTATTCGCCCGCACTCTTGCCTTCAAGCATTCGTGCTGCACCGGCAAAGAATCGAATTTGATCCATCATCGGCGGTACTTCTTCGCTAAATGTGATTGCCCGTGGCTTGCCAGTGTTTTCAATTTCGGCTTCAATCAACTCAGTCATGTTGGCTTCCATTGCATCAGCAATGTCATTTATTGCTTTTTGACGAACAGATGGTGTTGAATGCTTCCATGATTCAAATGCATCGGCGGCTGCCTTCATCGCTGAGTCGACATCCGCTGGGCCTGACAATGCTGCATTTGCATATTGCTTGCCAGTTACAGGGTCAATGACCGGAGTTGTTCGACCGTCTTGCGCCGCGACTTCTTTGCCATTGATGTAATTATTAAAAGTTTTCATACTCAAACTTTAGCCCCGGAAGACCATCGCTGAATCACCAATCCGCTAGTTCACAGCGACTTTGGCTAGCTAGTTAGTTAACTAACTTTTTCGTGGGGATGGGATTAGGAGATAGAGCACGGGTAGCGCTATGGCCAAGCCGATTAGTTGCATCACAATAAATAGCGGCACAGACTCTGGCGCGATGCGGCACGAGAAACTCTATTGAGTTATCTCAATAGTTATTGAGATAACTATAGTGGGGGTGTGGGATACGAAAAGCTTTCAGCGTCGAGGCATGCGGCGCTTGGCGATGAGGTTCGGCTGAGCATCGTAAAATTCGTCAGCGAGTCAGATCGCACCGTCAATGAGATTCGTCAGTTTCTCGAAATCGTCTCGCCGTTGTTGGCACATCATCTAGATGTTCTTGAAAGCGTCGGTCTGATTTCTCGTAGCAAGTCTGCAGTTGATGCTCGCAAACGCTTTGTATCAGTACGGCACGAAAATTTGCCGCAGTTTGAGCCACCGAAAATTCCGAAGCGGGTTGTTTTCGTGTGCACCGAAAATATTGCTCGCTCGCAACTTGCAAGTGCGATTTGGCATGGTCTCATTGGAGAAAATGCTTCGTGTGGCGGCACAAAACCAGGTGAAACTATCCACGCATTAACAATCGAGTCAGCCGAACAAAACGGTTTCAAAATCAAGAGCCGAAAACCTCGTCAAGTCAGCACGAGAGATCTTGAAAAGTCAACAGTGATTACAGTGTGCGACTCGGCATATGCCGAACTCGGTGCAAGCAATGTTGACGCGCATTGGTCGATTTTAGATCCGGTGCAGGTTGGTACAAAGAGCGCATTCAACAAAACGATCGAACAACTTCAACAACGAATTCAATTATATAAAGGAGCAATTAAATGAACACAGCAATCGAGAGAGACACAAATATTGATGCCAACGAAATAGTTGAAAGCTCAACACGACATTTGTCTCGAAAGTTCGCCGGCATTTACGATGAGGCTTATATTCGCCCAATCGTTGTCGAGTCGTATAAAAGTTTTGCGAGCGCAAAAATACAAACATTCGTGGCTGTCTTTACGACGCGTTTCGCTGACGATCGTCTAAGGGCCCTCGCCAAAATAGATGGAAAAATTCGCAACACGATGCCATCTGTATTGTTTGTGTGCGTGCACAATGCGGGGCGGTCGCAAATGGCCGCAGGCTGGGTGCGTCACCTCGCGCAAGACCGCGTTGAGGTTTATTCGGGTGGCTCAGACCCCGGTCGCGAGGTCAACGGTGCAGCAATCGAAGCGATGAACGAAGTTGGCATCGATATCTCTAATGAATTTCCGAAACCGTTTGTCACTGAAATAGTCCAAGCAGCCGATGCGGTGATCACCATGGGTTGTGGCGATACATGTCCGATTTTTCCGGGCAAGCGCTATGAAGATTGGGCGCTCGAAGACCCAGCGGGTCTCGGCGTCGAGGCAGTGCGACCGATTCGCGACGAGATTCGTCGCCGTGTAGTAGAACTACTCAACGACCTCGGCATCGAAACGAAATAAAACCATGCAACCTACGATTCTCACTAAACGACTCTTCGCCGAAGCACTCGGTACCGCACTACTGATTATTTCGGTCGTTGGTTCTGGAATCATGGCGACAAACCTCACCGACGATGTTGCGTTACAACTTCTCGCCAACGCCGGCGCAACAGTCGGCGCGCTTATCGCACTGATCTTGATGTTTGGTCCGATTTCTGGCGCGCACTTCAACCCGGTCGTCACTGCGGCAACTTGCATTTTTGACGCGCGACCGTGGCGTGAGTTGGCGCCGTATGCGATCAGCCAAACAATCGGCGGCATCATTGGCGCAGCAATCGCTAACTCGATGTTTAGTCTCGATATTCTTGGGCCGTCGACAAAAATTCGTGAGGGCTCGGGCATCTGGCTCGGCGAAGTTGTCGCCACGGTTGGCTTGTTGCTCGTTATTTTTCTTATCTCGCGCGGTCCGCGACCCGAGTCAGTGCCAGTTGCTGTCGGCGTGTGGATAGGCGGCGCCTATTGGTTCACTTCATCAACGTCTTTGGCCAACCCTGGCGTATCGATCGCCCGTAGTTTCACTGAGTCTTTCGCCGGCATTGCGCGCGAGTCGGTGCCGATGTTCATCGTCATGCAAATAATCGGCCTCGTCATCGCCACGCTCATCCTGTCGGCGTTCATCGAGCGCCAACCCGCTAACTGACGAGTTCTTCTAGTCCCGCAAGTTCAGTAAGTTCGACAGTCGGTTACCAAGAACAGGCCATTTGTGATCGACCAGCATTGTGCACGCATAAAAACAGCACGATCGGTCGCTGATTCATTTGGCTGTTATCGCGTAGATGTTTCGGTTCATTGAAAGAACATAGATGCCATTTGAGGTTTGTTGAACAGCAACTACATTTCCTAATTTTTCAACGAGTTTTTCTCGGCCTAAGAGTGTCGTGCCATTTAATTTCAAGCCAGTTACGGCCCCAGAACAGTAGTCACTAAACAGATACCAGCCGCGCAATGCAGTTAAAGGATTATTCGCACTTACACGCACACCGCCGCTTACCGAGCAACCATCATCGCCATGCTTGTATTCATAAATCGGTTTGAGTGCCATCGGCGCGCTCTGGTCGGCATTGAACTTGTATGAACCCTCGAATGCGCTCCAGCCAAAATTAGATTTGCGGCCGGCAGTGCTTACAGTGCCGCTAGCGCTGCGAGTAACTGTCGCGACATTTATCTCTTCCCACTTGTCTTGACCAACATCAGCAATCCATAAGTTATTTAGATCATCAAACGAGATACGCCATGGATTTCGTAATCCAATTGACCAAATTTCGGGTAGGGCACCACTTACGCCAACATAAGGATTATCTTTTGGTATTTGGTATGGCTTCTGTGATGTCGCTGTCGGGTCAATTCGCAAAATCTTGCCGAGCATCGACTTGAGATTTTGTGCCGTGCGATCAGGGTCTCCACCCGAGCCGCCATCACCAGTGCCAATGTAAAGCATGTTGTCTGGTCCGGTGACGATTGCGCCACCGTTGTGATTTGAATAGGGCTGTTTGATCACAAGAAGTTCGCGCCGACTCTTTGCATTGAATTCGCCAGTCTTTGTGAGCGCATATTCGGCAATAACCGTGTCACCCGATTTGTTGGTGTAGTTCACGTAGGCGAAGCCTTTGCTGAAAGCAAGCCCAAGTAGGCCGCGTTCGCCTTTTGCGGCAGTCAATGAAGTTATATCCAAAACTCTTGCCAGCGTGCGTGAGTTGTACTTCCAAAAATATATTCGACCTTGTTGTGAAACGATGTAGGCACCGTTGTCAGTAATTTGTCGTTCAACAAGTGCAACCGGTTGGTCTACTTGGACAACTATGTTCGCCTGAAATTTTGTCGCCGCCGCAA
>WLFB01000146.1 GCA_009703975.1 Actinomycetota bacterium
TGCGCAAGCATTTGCGGTTGAATGCTCAAGTTTCAGATTGGCATATACGAAAAAGTTTCGAACTAAAGCATCGGTCTGGCTTAATCTCGCGCCTGACCATTTAGATTGGCACTCATCTTTTGATTCGTACAAATCTGCCAAGGCGCAAATATGGGCGCATCTTGATAGTGATGATGTAGCGGTAGTACCAAAACATGACACAGTGATTTGTGAAATTGCCAAGCAGAGTGGCGCTCGGGTGATTAGTTTCGGGTCAGAGTCCGGCGACTATCACTTGAGCAATGGATTCTTGGTTGCACCATCTGGGCAAATAATGAATGTTTCTGAGATGCGTCGAAGTTTGCCCCATGACATTACTAATGCCCTTGCTGCAGCGGCGATAACGATTGAAGCTGGTCTTGCGACTAAACGCGATGTGGCAACTGCGCTTGCTGAATTTGTGAATGCCCCACATCGAATCGAGTTGGTTGCGACTTCTCGCGGGGTCTCTTGGTACAACGATTCAAAAGCAACGAGCCCGCACGCATCAAATGTTGCATTGCGATCATTTAATTCAATCGTGCTGATCGCTGGCGGTAAAAATAAAGGTCTTGATTTAGACGAGATGGCTTGTCAGCCCAACAGAATGCGGGCTGTCATTGCAATCGGCGCCGCACAAAAAGAAATTCAAAGTGCTTTTTCTAAAGTTTGTGAAGTTCGCACAGCAGATTCAATGCGGGAAGCAGTTTCGGCAGCAGATGCTTTGGCCAAACCTGGCGATGTAGTGCTGCTTTCACCAGGTTGCACGAGTTATGACTGGTACGCAAACTATGGGCAGCGTGGCGAAGATTTTACACGAGAGGTTAACGCACTAGTAAAAAACTTTGATGTGGCCGAGGGTGCTCGATGAGCACAACTGTTTCAAGTTCAAATCGCACAGCGACACTGAGCGAACGTCGGCGCGATGTGCTTGAAGATCGCGGTATAACTGTTTCAGGACGTAGTCAATTGGGTGCACCGAACGCCACAGTATTTTGGATTCTGATCACAGTTCTTAGTCTGATCACTTTTGGATTAGTGATGGTTCTGTCATCTTCATCAATTGTCGCTCTTAATCGTGGAATGTCTCCTTGGAGAATGTTTTTCAAACAATTGATGTGGTCAAGTGTCGGTGTTGTGGGAATGGCGCTTTTTTATTTTTTCCCGTATTCTCTTTTACGAAAATTCGTTTTACCTGGTCTGATATTCGCATTCGGTTTGATGACTCTGCCATTTGCTCCAGGTATCGGTGTGAGTACCAATGGTGCTCGTGCATGGGTTGCGATTGGTCCGGTCGGATTTCAACCTTCTGAGTTTTTGAAATTCGCACTTTTGGTTTATTGCGCCCATTTGCTCAGTAAGCGACACAAAAAAGCGTCTGATCTATCGGTGGCGATAAAGCCAATCTTGCGCGTTTGGATTATTTCTGTTGGATTGTGCCTTGTTCAAAAAGACTTGGGTGGCGCAATTATTCTCACTTGCATTGTCTTGACTTTGTTGTTTATGGCTGGCACGCCATTGCGAATTGTTTTTCCCATGTCACTGATGTCAATTTTAGTTGGTGGCTTGTTTACTCTTTCGAGTTCGTCAAGACGCAATCGTTGGACAGCATTTATGAATCTAGATGAGACAAAGAGCGGGTACGGCTATCAGGTTTGGCAATCAATCCTGGCAATTTCAAACGGTGGCATAACTGGTACTGGTGCTGGCGCAGGCACTGGAAAGTGGGGTTATGTGCCACTTGCGCATAGTGACTTTATTTTTTCAACAATTGCTGAAGAATTCGGACTAATTGGAGTGAGCATTGTCATCGGAGGATTTTTAATTTTTACCCTTTTCGGTTTGCAGGCCAGTAAAAGGGCTCCCGACAAATTTACGGCGCTGGTCGCTGGGGGTGTGACGATGTGGTTTGCGTTGCAAGCATGCATCAACATCGGAGGGGTTACAGGCTCAATGCCTGTCACGGGTTTGACGCTTCCACTCATTTCGTATGGCGGAAGTTCACTTCTAGTTTGCATGTCGGCAGCAGGCTTGCTACTTAATGTCGCTCGGAATATGGACTGATTGCTAATCACAGGCGAAAATCTTGAATAAATCAAACCAAGCAATTTATGCGGTGATCACCGGTGGTGGTACGAGTGGACATGTGATTCCGGCATTGGCGATCGCTGAACTTCTTGTTGATTCTGGTTATTCGCAAAATCAAATTCATTTTGTTGGCACATTAAATGGTGCTGAGACAAGACTTGTTCCTCCAACAAAAATTCCACTTACTCTGCTCGATGTGCGCGGTTTTAACAGAAAGCTTTCGTTTAGCTCGTTGAAAACAAACCTGCATGCTTTGCTGATGTTGCGACGAGCGATCGCTAATGCCACAGTTCTTTTGCAGAGTCTGAATCCAGCAGTTGTAGTTTCGGTTGGTGGTTACGGCAGTGTTCCTGCGACTCGTGCAGCAGCCAAGTTGAATATTCCGGTTGTCACAGTTTCTTACGATCGTCTACCGGGTCGCGCAACAAGGTTGCAGGCTCGTCGGGCGGCTGCAACCGCTGTGGCTTATTTGCCGTCAAAGCTGCCGAACGCAACTTTGACTGGTGCACCAGTTCGTCGTTCGATACGAGACCTCGATATTGCGGCAATGCGTGATGCGGCGCGATTACGACTCGGTTTGCCTGTGGATAGCAAAGTTATTGCAGTCACCGGGGGCTCGCTCGGGTCTGCGTTTCTAAACAAACTGACACGAGAATTAGTCGAACAGAATCACGATCGTCAAGAACTTTCGATAATTCATCTGACTGGTGAAAGATATTTCAATGATGATCAACCGAAAAATGAAAACACGAACGGTATTTTTTATCTCAGGTTGCCAACTACAGACTCTATGCACGATATTTATGCGGCAAGTGATTTAGTCGTATCCCGTGCTGGGGCAAGCACGGTTGCCGAACTGGCAACGGTTGGTCGCGCAAGTGTTTTGATCCCGTGGAAGCAGGCTGCAGACAATCATCAGTATTTCAATGCCCAATGGTTAGGCGATTCGGGTGGAGCAATAGTGATGGACGAAGATGCAGTTTCAAAACAGAAGATTTCTAATGCTGTGATTTTGTTAATCAATGATCAACAGAAACTACTTGAGATGAATCATCGCGCCCGCGAAGCTGGCAAGTTGCATCGTGATTCTGGGATTGTAAAACTAATTTCGCTGGTCGCTGGTGATAAATCGTCAGACATGGCTTTGGCAGAGTTCACGCTTGATATAAAGCGCAAAATTCACATTGTTGGCGTTGGCGGGCCAGGAATGTCGGCAATAGCAACTGTGCTTGCAGAGATGGGTCATGCTGTTTCTGGTAGCGACATCTACGACGGAGAGGTTATTGAACGGCTAAGTAAAGTTGGTGTGAAAATTAATATCGGGCATAACACCGATGTAGTTGCAAGATGTGATGCCGTTACTGGTTCTCCAGCGATACCAAAAAGCAATATCGAATATCAACAGGCAGTAAGTTCAAACATTAAGGTTTTGTCGCGAGCCGAAATTCTTTCTGCAATTTGTCGGCAGGCACAAAGTGTTGGTGTGGCAGGAACGCACGGCAAAACTACGACATCATCAATGTTGACGACAATTTTGATCGAGGCGAAACTCAACCCCAGTTATTTAATTGGCGGAGACGTTAATGACTTTGGTCGGGGCGCATCCTGGACAGGCAGTAATTTGTTCGTCGTTGAGGCAGACGAAAGTGATTCAACGCATCTGCGATTGCCGCTTATGGGTGCAATTTTGACAAATGTTGATATTGATCATTTGGATAATTTTCAGACGTTTGATGCAATCCGCGAAAGTTTCAAAGAGTTCATAAGCAAAGTCAATGGTCCACACGTTTTGTGCGTCGACGACCCTTATTGCGCAGAAATAGCCCAGCAACTCGGCTCAATTACGTATAGCGCATCGCTAGATGATTCGAAAACTGAGTCACCTGTGAATGCAGACTTCGTTGCCAGTGAAATTACGTTCAATAATGGCGCAGCGCAATTCAAAGTGTCCCAAAATACTGCTACTCAAACAGTGCCACTAGGCATTGTCAACATTCAGCTTCGCGGTATTCATAATGTTCGCAATGCTCTGGGCGCGCTGGTCATGGCGATTAATCTCGGCGCAAGTTTCACACAAGCCGCAACTGCTCTTGCAAAGTTTGGTGGTGTTGCTCGTCGGTTTGATAATCATGGCACACATCGCGGTATTACCTATGTTGACGATTACGCCCATTTGCCTAA
>WLFB01000147.1 GCA_009703975.1 Actinomycetota bacterium
AGCACGACCATGCAAGTTGCATTTGGCACATCAACGCCAACTTCAATAACGGTTGTCGCCACGAGCACATCTAGTTTGCGTTCACGAAACTCTGTCATTGTCTCGTCTTTTTCATTTGACGAAAGTCGGCCGTGCAACAACCCAAGTTTCAAACCTTTCAATTCGGTCTTGCCGAGCAGTTTGAAAGTATCTTGAGCCGATGCCACTTCTAATTTTTCACTTTCTTCAATGAGTGGGCAGACAACAAATGCCTGCTGACCCTGCGCAATTGCATCACGAACTTCGCTCCACATTTTGGCTTCAGATTTTTTACCAGCCACCCAGAAAGTTTTGATTGGTGTTCGACCCGGCGGCATTTCATCAAGCACGCTGACATCAAGATCGCCATAAACGGTCATAGCTGCAGTGCGCGGAATCGGCGTAGCGGTCATAACTAAAACATCAGGAGTTGTCGTTGTTTTCTTGCTAACAGATGTTTCCGAGTTCTCGCCTTTACCGCGCAGCGCTGCGCGCTGTTCAACACCAAAACGATGCTGCTCGTCAATCACCGCCACACCCAGTGACGCGAACTCGACGCCCTCTTGTATTAATGCGTGCGTGCCAATCAAAATATCTACTCCACCGTTGGCCAAATCTCGCAGCAACTCTCGGCGACGCTCACTGGTCACACGACTTGTCAATAACTCGACGCGTAACTGTCGATCACCAAACAAATTATTAGCGTCGGGGACAAGTAATCCTTCAAGAAGTTTTTTTACGCCATTGAAATGCTGTTCTGCCAAAACTTCAGTCGGTGCCATCAGCGCACCTTGGTGTCCACCTTGAACTGCTGCCAGCATTGCAGAGACCGCCACGACAGTTTTGCCGCTACCAACATCGCCTTGCAACAGCCGATGCATTGGGTGTGGCGACGCAAGATCTTTATCCACTTCTGCAATCACCCGTTGCTGGGCGCCAGTTAGAGCAAACGGAATCGCCGCGACGAATCGCTGTTGCAGTTTGCCGTTAACGAGATGTCGAATGCCAGTGTTGTCGAGTTCGAACGCACGCTTACGACCGACCAATACAACTTGAACACGTAGAAGTTCGTCAAACGCAAGTCTGCGTCGTGCATTTTGTTTCGCAACTATCGTCTCAGGAAAATGAATTGCCCACAGTGCAGCTGTTCTATCTACAAGTTCAAGTTTGTTGATTAAATCAGCAGGCACCGGGTCTGAGATACCACGCTCGCGACATCGCTCAAGAGCGCTCTCAACCCAAGTGGCGAGCTCCCAAGTTGAGACTTGAACCTTCTCACTCTGCGGGTATATCGGCACGATTCGACCGGTTCGGTCGCCGATTAGATCAATCAAAGGATTGCTCATCTGCAATACACCGCGAAATAGGTCTGGCTTTCCGAACATTGAAATTTGTGTGCCGACCTTAAGTTGCCGTTCGCGCCAAGGTTGATTGAAGAACACGGCTGTAAGCCGTCCCGAGTCGTCACCGACCTGAATCGTCACCACGGTGCGCCGATTCTTTGTCGTAAATTTCGAAACTTTGCGAACTTCAACGATCACCAACGCTTCTTGTCCAACTACGAGATCGCTGACACGGGCTTCATTGGTGCGGTCAACCCACTTGCGTGGGTAGTTCATTAGCAATTCGAGAACATTCGTGATTCCGTATTCGGCCAGCGATTCTTTTCGCTTCTCGCCGACGCCCTTGAGTACTTCGACATCTATGTCGGCTAGGTCACTAAGAGTGATTTTGCCCGTCATGCGGGACTCTTTTTACTCGACACCAAATAAATATGGATACAAAGGCTGGCCACCAAAATGAACTTCACACGTAATCTGCGGATGAACAGATGCGACATGAGCAACAAGTGATTCAGTACTTTGAGAAGTTGCCCCGTCACCCGAGATAATCGTCAATAACTCGCGACCTGGCGTAATCAACTTTGATAACAAGTCGTGACAAACGGTCTCTAAATTTTTAGCAACAGCGACAACACCATCGCCTCGCACAAGACCAATAAAATCACCAGCTTTGACTTGACCTGCATCACTGTTTGTATCACGCACGGCTTTTGTAACTTCGCCCGTTGCAACCGAACTTGCAGCACGAGACATTTGTGACTCATTGTTTTCGGCGGATGCCTCTGGGTCATAGGCAACAAGCGCTGCGAGTGCTTCTGGCATCGAACACGTTGGCACTACTCGAATATCTTTCTTGGTAAGTTCGTTTATTTGATTTGCCACAGGAATAATGTTTTTATTGTTCGGCAAAATTACTACTTGTGTGGCGTTCATGTGTTCAACAACGACTAACAATTCTTGAGTCGATGGATTCATCGTCTGCCCGCCAGTGACAACACCGTGCACACCCATTTGTCCAAATAATTCTGCAAGACCTTCTCCACTTGCAACTGCAACTACCGCACAAGTAACTGGTGGTAACGCAGCTTGGCGTGAACCAGCCCGACCAGCCGAGTGTGAGGCACCCAAAACGCCAACAGGTGCGCCAAGACTTTCTTCGCGCTTGGCATGCTCCTCTGCCATTTCTTCAAACAAGTCAGTTATTCGAATTTTCGAAGGACGACCACCAACAATTAGTGGCGCCTCGACGGCGGCACCGATGTCGT
Organism: Actinomycetota bacterium; assembly: GCA_009703975.1. Taxonomy (GTDB): domain Bacteria; phylum Actinomycetota; class Acidimicrobiia; order Acidimicrobiales; family Ilumatobacteraceae; genus BACL27. The sequence continues at coordinate 2,627 of WLFB01000147.1, forward strand.
TTGTATGAATATGACAGTTATATAGACCGTCACCGCCAACTACGACAATCGAATCACCAATCTCTCCCCAAGCACTTTTGAATTTCTTCAAATTGATGTCATCAAGGTCTAACAAAAACATAACTTCGTAGCGCAACTCACTGACATCAACTGAGCCGTCGTTCGCGGTTCGTAGTGCAACTTTTTCAAGCTGTTCCGCGCTTGGGCCATCATCATAAATTGGCTCAGGCAAAGGTTCACCATCAACAACATGCAGGGCCGAATCCATGAATAATAAAAAGCCGGCACCACCTGCATCTACAACGCCGGCATCTTTGAGCACCGACAATAACTCGGGAGTATTGTCAAGAGCTTTGCGCCCAGCATTGCGCGCATCTCGCAACATCACCACTAGAGATGCGCCCTCGTTGGCAGCCTTTGTTGCCGCTTCGGCGGTTTCACGAACAACCGTCAAAATCGTTCCTTCGATTGGTTTCAAAACCGCTTCGTAAGCAGCTGCCGATGCGGCCTTGAGCGCTTCGGCGACACGTTGAGCACCAGAAGTTTGTGCGGTTTTTAAAGTTGCAGACAGTCCACGCAAAATCTGACTAAGAATCACTCCGCTATTGCCCCGCGCGCCCATTAACGAACCGTGGCTGATTGCTTCACAGGTCGTGTCTAATCCTGGTGATGCGCCTTCGAGTTCGGTGACTACGGCATCAAGAGTGCGGGCCATGTTTGTGCCCGTATCGCCGTCTGGTACTGGATAAACATTGAGGCGATTGATTCCGCTCGCGTGGCGCTTCATCGTGTCGCGAAATGCGATAACTGTGTCGCGCAGGGCATCGGCCCCAAACTCTTCAAGAACTGGCACGACTGAACACTACTAACACCCGCAGGTCTGCGAGATTCAAGCGATGTGATCGGCCGAGAAAATTACCGAATTCACAAGCGAACGTGGTGTTTATGACTTGTAAGTTGACGAGTAATGTTTCAATAACTTTAAAGTAGTTTCTTCATTACTTCTTTAACCGTCTCATTGAAGGGCGAGCTTGGTACGGCGTTTGGAAGCATGCTTCGAAGTTTCGAAATGTCTGCCCACATCAAATCAGGTTCATCAGAATCTCGTTTAATAAATTCCCATTCGCCACCCATGGCTTCCGCCAACTCAATAATGCTGTTTGTACCTCCAGAACCAATGTTGAATATTTCATCAGCGATATCTGACTCCAACAACTCACAAATTGCATTAGCTGTATCACCAACATATGCAAAATCCCTTCGCTGTGTACCATCACCAGAAATTGTCAACTTTTTGTTGGACTTAATCTGTTTAACGAAAAGCCCAAAAAGCGCACTCGCCCCTTCGCCATACTGATGATAAAGACGAACTGAAATGACTGGCAGAGAGTTTATTCTTCCGTAGTGAAGAGCCAGTTGCTCACCTAAATATTTAAAAGTCGAGTAAGGATTCAAAGGCTGCACCAGCGATTTTTCAAGTGTCGGTACTTCTGCTGGGTTCCCATATGTAGCTGCAGAATTTGCATAAATGAACTTCTCGACGCCCAAACTAATTGCGTTCTCAACTACATTAAAAGTGCCATTTACACTTACATCAAAAAATTCTCTCGGATTTTTCTTTGAATCGGCAATGCTGACCA
>WLFB01000148.1 GCA_009703975.1 Actinomycetota bacterium
CCAAGACCGAGTTGCGTTGCTACCCGAGAAAGCGCGGTCATATTGACAACAATTTTGCGCAAGTCAGTTAGTTTGCCTTCATCAAATTCTGGGTACCGCCGAAACATAATGTCAGCAATGACAAAACCAATTACCGAATCACCGAGAAATTCAAGCCGCTCATTAGATTCAAAGCCATCGTTCTCGGCTGTCCAAGAACTGTGCCGCATTGCGGTAGCCAAAAGCGATTCGTTAACGAAGTTGTAGCCAATTTTCTTTGAAAGCTCTTCGAGCGAATCAGTCATTGCTGTTGCAGGGCTTGGCGTATTTTGCCAACCATGTCGACTTCAACCATCTCTTTAGCAACTTTGATGCCGTTAAGCATTGCTCTAGAACCAGACGAGCCGTGCGAGATAATGCAAACACCATCAACGCCAAGCAGAATTGCGCCGCCATAAGTATCAGGGTCAAACTGCGCATACAGGCTCAGCAGCGCTGGCATCAACGCGTCAGCGTGAACTTTGTACTCCGGTTCACCAATTGCGATAAAAAGCGCTTTGACGACTCCGCGCATTGTTCCTTCTAAAGTTTTTAATGCAACGTTGCCTGTGAAACCGTCAGTAACAACTACATCAACTTTGTCGGTCATAATGTCACGACCTTCGACATTGCCAATGAAGTTAATATTTTTTGTGTTCGAAAATAATTCGTAAGCCTGCTTGCGAAGTGTGTCGCCCTTGCCTGGCTCTTCACCGATCGACAACAATCCAACGCGCGGGTTTTCTATCGAAAATCGAGCATTGGCATAAACACTTCCCATCAAACCGAACTGCACCAACCACTCGGGCTCGACCTCGGCATTTGCACCAGCATCAAGCAACACAGTTGGCGTAGTGCCTGGAGCCGGTATTGGTGTAGCGATTGCCGGACGCTTAACACCCGCAATGCGTCCCATCCGCAATAAAGCAGAAGCCATTGTCGCACCAGTGTTACCGGCAGAAATCATTGCACTGGCCTTACCGTCGCGCACGGCTTCGGCTGCACGCACGAGTGTCGAGTCTTTTTTATTGCGAACCGAACTTGCAGCATCCTCGTGCATTTCAATAAATTCGCTGGCAACTATTAAATCGAATCCTTCACGACCTTCTAGATCGCTTGGCCCAACAAGAACAACAGGTATTCCGGCAGCAAGGGCTTCGCGCGCACCGGCGATTATTTCGTCCGGAGCCTTATCGCCACCTAAGGCGTCAACAGCAACTGGCAGCATCGTTAAAACAAACGACGCGAACGCTCTAAATTATCTCGCGTCAACTACAACAGCGATGCGACCTTTGTACCAACCGCAACCGCCACACACGACATGAGGACGTTTTGCGATACCGCAACGTGGACACGAACTTGCACTTGGCGCCTTCAGCTTCCAGTTCGCAGCCTGACGCATGCGACCTTTGGATTTAGACTTCTTTTTCTTTGGAACTGCCATGGCAAGCTCGTCTTTCAGTTATTTTGGTTAAAAATTTGTTTTTGTAAACTATCTACAACGAACTGCAAGGCTAGCGGAAGATTTGCCTAGTTATATATGTCAGATCGAGGGATTTAACGAGTTCTCAGATCACTCAATCTCGCCGTTGCGAGAACCGTCAACTCTCATCAATTCGCAGTGAATCTAGTGCAGCCCACCTGTCGTCGCGTTCGGGTCGCGCACATGAACAGCGGTCGACCTGCAAATCTGCGCCACATTGTGGACAAAGACCTGGGCAATCGGCACGACATAACGGGGCCAATGGCACCGCGAGCAGCACATTTTCGCGCGCCATTTCGAGCAGATCTAGCTGCTCTCCAGTTATCGGATAAGCATCTGGGTCACTGATCACAGCCTGATACAACTCCTGCACTTCGACTTCGGCTCGACCGGTTAAGGCTTTCAGACAACGTCGACATTCGAAACTCCATTGTGCGCCTAGTGCCCCATGTACAACAATGCCATCTGTCAACGCTTCAAGCGTTAGCGCAACATCAACTTGAGTGCCAGCAATTATCCGCGAATCGTCAAACTTAAAAAAATCAACTTCAATCTGACGGTTGATTTCACGGACGCTTCCTGCGCGGCGCAGAAGTTCGGCTACATTAACCAAAAGCGGCGATGCCATTGTCTACAAACTTTCCCTAGTCGATTTACTGTTTAGTAATTAAGCAATTTACAATTCGTCGTCTTGGTCAAACAGCATTACCGATTCGCTCTCCAACGAAATCTCGTGTGCTGGTTGTTGAGCGACAAGCGATAAGCGCGTACGACCTTCGCCTACCTGTTTGACTAATTTGTCAAGCAAAATCTCAAAACTACCTAAACGGCGATCTAAGAAATCATCAGTTTCGCTTTTTAGTCGACGCGAGTCTTGATTTGCTGCTTCAATCACTTTGCGGGCACGCGCTTCAGACTGGCGAACAATCGCAGTTCGTTGCACGAGGCGGTCGGCTTGAACTCGTGCAGCTTCTAAAATCTCGTCGGCCTCAAGTTGAGTTTTCGCAAGAAAATCAGCACGTTCTTTGAGCATCCAACGAGCTTCGGTGATCTCGGCCGGCAAACAGTCAAGTGCATCTTGCAAGATGCCGAGAATTTGCTCACGATTAATTTTTGGAGCGCTTGACAGTGGTGCGTTTGGTGCACTTGAGATTGCGCCTATCGCCTCATTCAAAAACGACTCTGTATCGCCGAGCTCTACAGGCACGACCTCTGTGCCAAAAGAGATGCCGCGATTATTGTCATCATCAAAATTGTCAAATACATTTTTAGGCATTACTAAAAGTCTACTTTTCTGCTTTTGCAATCGCTATTTCAACCACAGGGGGCACGAGAGATGACACGTTTCCGCCGTAATGCGCAATTTCACGCACAAAACGACTACTAATAAATGCATTTTTCGGTTGCGGAATCAACAACAGCGTTTGAATTCCGCTGACTGCCGAATTCGTATTTGCCATCTGAACTTCAACATCTAAATCCATTACATTGCGAACGCTTTTGACGATGCAGTCAACGCCAAACTTCTTGGCTGCATCAATTGCCAAACCAGCGGCAGGTTGCACAGTTACGCCTTTTATATCACTCGTCGAAGACTTAACCATCTCAACTCGATCGTTGATACTAAACATGCCAGCAGGTTTATCTGGGTTGTGCATCACCACAACGACAACCTCATCAAAAAGTGCCGCGGCTTGACGAATGATGTCGAGGTGCCCGAGATGCACAGGGTCGAAACTTCCAGGAAACATGACTTTCATCGCGGTATTTATGGTACCCGTCGTAAATAGGTGACATGCGTGCGCCCGTATCGCTTCGAGCGCAATGAATCCCAACCGTTTAGACCTGTGATTTCACGGTTACTCTCTGCCACCACGAGTGGTGCTGTGATGTTCGACAAAAGACCCTGCCAGTTTTTGAACTCATAAGGCGGATCAGCCATTACTAAATCAACGCCTGAAACTTTGGTCGCAGCAACCAAAACATCTGCTCGAATTACAGTTGTGCGGTCAGTCAAGCCAAGCTTCTTTATGTTGTCTTGCAAACTCGCAAGTGCGTCGCGATCTCGCTCAATAAATGTGCAATGTTTAGCCCCACGAGACAATGCTTCAATACCAAGTGCACCCGAACCTGCAAACAGATCCAATACATGAGCATTAACGATCACATCTAAACTTGTCAGCGCATTAAAAATTGCTTCACGCGCCATATCAGTTGTCGGCCTCGTGGTAGTGCCCTCTGGCGCGAAAATCTTTCGCCCACGTAATTCTCCTGCCACCACTCGCATAACTTCACGCTATTGACAAAAGCATCAAAGAATAGTGGTTTACTTACCATATGGATTTTGGCCCTGCCGAGCCACCAACCGAATCAATTATTTGTGTTGATTGCGGAGGGAATGCGCACTTGTTATCTCATCCACCCGAAGACGGATTGTGGCAGGTCGGCGAAGTGGTCGCGTATCGATGTAGCGATTGTCTTGACCGTTGGGATTTGGTGCTCGCACCACTAGGTGAATAAGAACTTTCGGCTGAAAACTAGTTTTTAAAAAGAAACTCTTCTTCATCTGGTGTCAGCAACAGATCTATCTCGTCACGAATTTCGTTATGGCTTTTTAAAGTTGGGTCAGAATTAATAATTTCAAATGCAGTTGCACGTGCAAGTTCAATTAAATCACGGTCGTTGCGCAACGAGGCAAGCTTCAAGTCACTGCGGCCTTTTTGCGCCGTATTCATGATCGTGCCTTCACCGCGCAGTTC
>WLFB01000149.1 GCA_009703975.1 Actinomycetota bacterium
AAATGTAACAAATCCGGCAGCGTCAATTGATGCGCCAGAAATGAACGCTGAGGCTGCTGATGCAGTTGGACCAACGAACTTACCGGCCGCATTTTTTACGTTTGCTGACTGCATGCCTTTTGCGGCACGAGTTGCATCAGTTACGAATGAGACTTCGGTGTAGCCGATCGAACCGTTTGTATCAGCAACGTAGTTTGACAAGTTTGCCGAACCGCTCTGACCTTGGAAAGTTGAACCAAAAGATGCAACTTTTGACGAACCACCAGGAATGCATGACGTGAACGCGTCGTTGACTGCCCAGTCTGTGTTTGCGGCATTCTTCATGAAGTTACAAAAGTTGTTTGATGTGCCTGAACCGTCTGAGCGATACACAACTGTGATTGCCTTATCTGGCAAATTAACCGCCATCACTGCGTATTTACCGACAACTTTTCCGTCAACTTTTACTGAGTAGCTATTTGCGCTGTCTACAGTACCGCTCACCGAAATTTGGCCTTTTGTACCGATTGTGGCAGTTTTTACTGACTTCTTTTTTGTGTCGTTGTAAAGTTCAACGGTCTTTCCTTTGGATGACTTCAATACTGAAGGAATCAAAGTCACTGTTACTAAAGCAGTGTTGAGTGAAGGTGTTGACCAAACCGAAGATGCACCTTTAAGAGCGCTCTTCTTTTGCGAATTAGCCCAAGCTGGGTTTGTCTTCATGTCATTCGCAATTGACGGATCATTCCACTTTGTGATGGTTCCACCGAAAATTCCGTTGATTGTTGCTGGGCTCAACGAAAGTGTTGTTCCCTTAATTTCATCGAGACGGTAGGCAACAGCAAGTGAGCCAGCAACGTAAGGAACATATACCCAATCAAATGATGCAGCTTGAGTAGTTGTCACTGCTGAGTCAGAACCACCAAAATCTGTAAGACCAGCTTTGAAGTCAGACTTACCTTTTGATGAGCCACCACCTGGGTTGGCGTAAGTTACGTTGTGACCTGTTGCTGCATTAAATGCAACAGTTGCCGAGGCCAAAAAATTCTGTGGGAATGTTGCGCCAGAACCGCTAGCACTTTCTGCCAGCGCTACTGTTCCTGCTGAGAGGCTGCCGACTAACGCAAGTGCAATAGCGACAATTGGTTTCCTAAGTTTCTGCATTTGTTTTCTCCTGTTGGTTTATTGTTGTTTAACAGTAGAAAGACTAAGAGTGTCATATTGCGACAGCCTGTCGCCAAGGCGAACACAAACTATCGGCTAGGTGAACAGTTGGTTAACCAACTTGTTTCAAAAACACTCAGCCGAATTTGCCTTGAACATAATCGGCAGTGCGAGTGTCACTTGGGTTTGTGAACAATACTTTGGTCGGCGCAGCCTCAACTAAATAACCAGGTCCACCATCGGTAAGAAAAAAAGCACAGAAGTCACTGACTCGGGCAGCCTGTTGCATATTGTGCGTAACGATCACGACAGCAATTTTTTCTGCGAGCTCCTTAATCGTCTCTTCAATTCGAAGCGTGCTGCCTGGGTCTAGTGCAGAACATGGCTCGTCCATTAACAGCACATTTGGTTCAACAGCAAGCGACCGAGCAATACACAATCTTTGCTGCTGACCACCAGACAGTGATCCACCAGTAGCACTTAATCGGTCTTTTACTTCTTTCCAAAGGCCCGCACGTGTCAAACAATTTTCAACAATCGAATCGTGATCGGCAACTTTAAGGTGCGCAAGTTTGATGCCTGAAAGGACATTTTCACGAATATTCATCGCCGGAAATGGATTCGGCTTTTGAAACACCATGCCAATTTTTAAACGAACTGCAGCTGCATCAATCTCAGGCGCGTAAATGTCTTCGCCATCTTTTAATACCTGTCCGGCCATTGCCGCACTCGGAATGAATTCGTGCATTCGATTTAATAACCGAATAAATGTCGACTTTCCACAACCCGATGGCCCAATTAGACCAGTAACCGTTCGCTCAGGAAAACGCAATGAGACATCCGAAAGTACATGGTGCTTACCGAACCACGCATGAACATTTTTCGCTTCAAGGCCACGAAAAGTTGACTTCGGCGATTGTGCTTCAACCATTGTCTCCACATTAATTTGCGGGGTATTAACCATTGCTATTTCTCCCTGTTTTAAGGTCTTCATGATTTACCTTCGATCCTTGCCACCAATAAATCTGGCAGTCGTAAATAGCGCTAGAACAAGCAGCATTAGAACAAGCGCTCCGGTCCATGCTCGATTGATTGCGTTTTCTGTACCAATTTGAAGTAATCCAAAAACATAGGTAGGCAACGAACCAATTGGGCCACCAAGCGGATTGAAAACAAAACTGTTACTAGATAGCGAGGTCAACAATAAAGGCGCAGTTTCACCGATAACTCTGGCCACACCAAGAATTGCCGCAGTTGTTAAACCACTACGAACGGTAGGTAACACAACCATTAGTGAAGTTCGCCATTGACGTGCGCCGAGTGCATAACTTGCGGAGCGCAAATCATCTGGCACTAACTTCAATACTTCTTCGGCTGTGCGAGCGACCGTTGGCAGCATCAAAATTGCAAGTGCGAACGAACCCGCTAATCCACTGAACGAATTTGTGTAATTAACAAATGTCGTATAAATAAATAATCCAGCGACGATTGATGGCACCCCACTCATTGATTGCACAACAAATCGCACCAAAAACGTCAACCGCCCACGAACTTCAGTCAGATAAACACCGCTGAGAATGCCCAACGGCAAAGTTATGATCGTTGCGTTGAGCACCATCATGATTGAACCAACAATCGCATGACCGGCGCCCCCTAGGTTGAGCTCGTCATCAGGGATTGTTGTGCGCATGTCGCCGACGAAAAAATTCGGCTTAAAACCTCTTGCACCTTTCAACACGACACTCGCGAAAATTGACATCCAAGGCGTAAAAGCAAGCGCAGCAGTAGCAAATATCGCCACACTGACGAACATTTCTTTTCTAACTTTTGCATCTGCTTTAAATGCGCGAACTGTCGTAACTAATAGAAAAATAATCAAAAATGTAAATGCCCAACCATCAACTCCCGCAAGACCAGTAACCAGAACAATGAATGCTGCTGCTAGTGCTGAAATTAAAAAAGTTACAACTGTTCCAAGCTGTTCACCGCGCGTGCGCTTCCACGGTGTAGTCGGCATCGGTATCGCTGTTGATTGTTGAAGATCAGTCACGGTCACACTCATTTTCGAACCGTCGACTTTTGAACGATCGTTGCCGCCAGCATGTTCACTATAAGCGTCAACATAAACAGTACAAAACCTGCAGCGATAAGTGCCTTGAGTTCATATTCGGTTGCTTCACCAAATTTTGTCGCGATCAACGATGCAATATTGCCGCCTTCGGATTCTAAAATTCGAAAGTTATACCGAAACACAATGTTCAAAAGCAAATAAACAGCAACAGTTTCACCAAGCGCTCTACCAAGACCAAGCATTGCGCCACCGATTATTCCACTTCGTCCAAATGGCAAAACAACTGTTCGAATTGCTCCCCAACGAGAGCCACCCAGCGCATAACAAGTGTCAATTAAATCTCGAGGCGTACGCGAAAAAACTTCACGCGTTACAGAAGTAATAATCGGAACGATCAGCGAGGCCAAAACACAACCTGCAACAAAAGGACTACGACCAAAAATTTCATTCTGCACTTTGATAAACGGAATCCATCCGAATCGTGAATTCAAAAGTATTGACCAGCGTTCACCAAATGAAGTGAACACAGCCAGACCCCACAATCCAAAAATCAGTGAAGGTATTGCAGCAGCTAGATCAAGTAGCGCGTTTAAAATTTTTCGAATACGAAACGGCGCATAAAACTCAAGGTACAACGCGCCTCCGATCGCCAACGGCATTGCAAGAATTAGCGCAATAACTGCAACAAGGATCGTGCCAGTGAGCATTGGTCCGATTGAAAAATCATCAGGAATCACGCCGTCACCGCTTCCGGCAGTCCAGTTAGACCCAGTGATAAAACTCAAACCGCGATCATTGAAAATCTGCGCACTCTTGACAAACAAAAACATGCCGATAAGGCCGAGCAATATGAGCGATGTCAGCGCACCAGAAGTAACTATTCGCCTAAAAATTCGATCCGCCCGGTTGTAAACAACCGAGAGCTCTCGTGGCGCTGGAATAATCTCAGTATTTGCGACGTCGCCCATGAGACCTAAGTCTCGCCTTCTCGGATTACCTCAATCTGT
>WLFB01000015.1 GCA_009703975.1 Actinomycetota bacterium
CCCGAGTCGACATCGCGCAGTTTGGCCATCGACCGGCAACTATGCACGAGGCGGAGTTGCGATTAGTCGAATTATGGGTTCACGCGGTGTCGCAGTGTTGCCTGCCGGTATGTCGCAAGAGCGTTTCGACTGGCTTGATAAATGGGTGAGTGACCCGAGTGATGTTATTCGTACGCCGGGCACTGAGAGTAACGTCAAAGAAATTTATGACGCCTGCAACGAGATGGAAAAAGACCCGAAAAATTTCATCTTCAATCAGTTTTGTGAGTTCGGAAATTATGCGGGACACTATGAAGTAACCGGTCGCGCGTTGTCAAACGTGTTCGAACATGTCAACAAACAACGCAACGGCAAATTACGACTCGTCGCGTTTACTTCGGCGACTGGTTCGGCGGGCACGATTGGTGCAGGCGACAGACTTAAAGATGACTACGGTACAAAAATTGTCGCCGTTGAAGCACTTGAGTGCCCGACGATGCTAGAAAATGGTTTTGGTGAGCACAATATTCAAGGTATTGGCGACAAACATATTCCGCTGATTCATAACGTAATGAACACTGATGTTGTCGTCGGCGTGTCAGATCACGCAACTGATGAACTTGACGTGATGTTTAACACTGAAGCTGGTTGCAAATATTTAGCTGAGCGCAAAGGGGTGCCTGTTGAAATTGTTGAGACGTTGAAGCATTTTGGTTTCTCGGCGATTTGCAATGTGATTGCAGCAATTAAAACTGCAAAACTTCTCGGTCTTGGTGCGAATGATGCGCTAATCACGATTGCCACCGATGGCGCAGATTTGTATCCAAGTGAGAGAGTCAAAACTATGGCTCGTCGTTTCAACAACTCGTTCGGCGAAATTGACGCCGCTGAAGTATTTGCCGAACACCTCGCCACTGTCGGTACCGACGCGATGATCGATTGCACCGAACGTGACCGAACAAGAATTTTTAATCTCGGCTATTACACATGGGTAGAGCAACAAGGCACCCCACTCGCAGTATTTGAGGCTCGTCGATCGCAGTCGTTCTGGCGTGACTTACGCAAGTACCTTCCCGTCTGGGACGAACTCATTGGCGAGTTCAACCGTCGGGTTGTTGCCGCAAAATAAATCCAATGCAAGACACACCGGTCGTAACTGGCTGGCGTTGCTCGGTATGCAATACGAAAGTTTCAATCGACGAGATATTTTCTTGGCGTTGCCCAAAGTCAACTAGTTCTGACCGACATCATGTGCTTGAACTTGAGAATGCAATTGCGCCACTACGCAGCAATGGAGACGCGAATCCGTACATCGCATTTCAGAGATACTTGGCATGGGATGCATTTGCTTTAACGCTTGGACTGGACCTTGTAGCAAGAACCAAAATCATTCGCGATCTCGACGAGGCTGTAGCAAGAGTTGCGGGTGTTGGTTTTCGTACGACGCCGTTCGCGCGCAATGATGCGCTTTCTGATGCACTTGGGTTCAATAATCTTGGCGGCGTGTGGATAAAAGATGAGACGAATAGTGTCGCAGGCTCGCAAAAAGCTAGGCATTTGTTTACTGAGTTGTTGCATCTCGTAACCGTCGAACTTGTCGGTCGTGCACCATGGAAGTCGCCAACACAACGACCGGCATTGGCGATTGCTTCTTGCGGTAACGCAGCAATTGCGGCCAGTACTTTGGCTCGCGCAGTCGATTGGCCAATTCAAGTTTTCGTTCCGCAAAATGCAGATGAAGCAACGATAAAAATTCTAAATTCGTTAGATGCAAATGTTGTGCGTTGTCCGCGAGTTGCAACCGATCCTGCTGGTGATCCATGCGTCTTTAGATTTCGCGAAGCCATCGAACAAGGTTGTATCCCGTTTGGAGTTCAAGGCCCAGAAAATGCGTGGTGTCTCGATGGTGGTCGAACAATCGGTTTTGAGATGGCGGTTGTCGCTGAAGAATTATCTGGTTGTTTAATTAGTCGCATGTTTGTACAAGCGGGCGGCGGCGCATTCGTAGCTTGTGCGGCGAGCGGGTTTTTCGCAGGTGCAACTAAGCCACGAGTTCATGCAGTGCAAACACAAGGTTGTGCACCGCTAGCGCGTGCCTTTGAAATTGCTAATACAACCGGTGGCGCGCGCAACGCGGGTTCGCGATGGTCACAGTGCATGTGGCCGTGGGAGACGACGCCCGTTTCTTTTGCCGACGGAATTCTCGACGACGAAACTTATGACTGGATCGGTGCATGCAACGCAATGGCCGACAGTGGCGGTTATCCGGTTGTCGCATCTGAAGAACAAATTCACGAAAGTTACGCGCTTGCCCATCGTGTGACAAATATTGATGTCAGCCCGACTGGAAGCTCTGGCCTCGCAGGGCTTTTAGCAATACGCCACGAGATCGCTGATGACGAGCGTGTGATTGTTATTTTCAGCGGCGTCCGTCGGCAGTAGTTCGTCGGGCACTAGCCTGCAAGTCATGTCAAATATTCTTCCTGTAGCCCTTGAGGGTGGTTTCGATTCTCGCAGCGACATTTTCGTGCGATTGTTGAAGAGTCGTGTAATCATGCTCGGCACCGATGTCAATGATGAAATCGCCAACCAGGTTTGCGCGCAGTTGTTGTTTCTTGAAGGCGAAGATCCGAAGGCAGATATTTGGTTGTATATAAATAGTCCTGGCGGATCAGTAACCGCAGGTATGGCCATTTACGACACGATGCAGTTTGTGTCTTGTGACATCGCAACAGTCTGCTTGGGTCTTGCTGCATCGATGGGTCAATTCTTGTTGACCGCCGGTGCGTCAGGCAAGCGATACACATTGCCAAACGCACGGATCATGATGCATCAGCCATTGGCAGGTTTACGCGGTCAGGCATCCGACATTGCGATTCAAGCCGAGCAACTTGCCTACACAAAGTTGAGCATGGCCAAGTTAACTGCGCATCACTCGGGCAAAAAACTCGAAGAGATTCAAGCCGACTCAGAGCGCGATAGATGGTTCACTGCAGAGCAAGGCCGAGATTATGGCTTGGTTGACAAAGTAATTGTCAAGCGCGGAGAAATGCGCTAAAAGTTTTAGCTAGTCGGCGCGACTTTAAGTCCGCTTGAAATATCTATTCCGCAGGTTTCTCGCGTCCATTTTGCGACGGTTGCAGATTCTTTTTCGGTTGAGTAAGCCATTTCGATGACTGCTTGAACGCTCTCGGGATCATTTGATTTAACGCGAGACGCAACCGCAAGTAACTCGGTAAGTGACTTCCATTCGTCTTCGATTACAAGTGGCGCGGTTTTGCTGAGACGTTCATATCTGGCCAGCATCGCAGCGACATCAGCCGCAGTTACCGGTGGGTCACCAATTGAGGGGGCTTCTATGGCTAGCTGACGACAGAAATTTGTTGCAGTCCGTGGAGTTTCGCTACACGCAACGACTAGTAACACGAGACTAGAAAAAAGTGCGAACGTTTTCAGCGATTTTTTTACAGACTTTTTGATTTTAAATTGTGCAGCCAGTTTCTCGTAGCTGTGTACACATTCGTCAAACGAGTTAAATCTCACTGTCGTTCTGAAAATCATCTTCCTTAAGTATCTCAGGTGTGAGATATCGACTGGCGTCAACGAGATATAGCAATTTAGAAATGGGGGTTTGGGCGAGTGTTTGCATCAGTTCGGTCAGCAACTTTGCTTGGTGTTCGTGGTTCACGAGTTGATGTCGAAGTGCACGCAGGCATCGGGTTGCCTGGGTTCACTGTTGTTGGTCAACCAGATGAAGTTTGTCGCGAAAGTCGCGATCGAGTGCGTGCAGCGTTGTTGTCAAGCGATTTGCCTTGGCCGACCAGAAGAATCACGGTGAATCTTGCACCAAGTGGCGATCGAAAATCTGGAGCATGTTTAGATTTGGCAATTGCTGTTGGCCTACTCGCGGCTCAGGGTCTGTTGCCAGTTGAAATTCTCACGCAATATGCGTTTATCGCCGAGTTGGGATTAGACGGTTCATTGCGACCTGTTCGGGGAGCAACTCCGCTTGTCTTGGCGACAATTGATCGTCAAACAGTTGTCGCTTTTGAGAACCTTGGTGAAGCCAGTGCTGCAACAGTCACTCAAGTTTTTTCAGCTAAAACACTTTTTGATGTTGTTGAGTGTTTGTCTGGTCGTGCTCAGTGGCGAAAAGAGATCTCTAAACAAACTCTGGTTAGTAAATCTAAATTTGTGCCTGATCTCGCAGATGTACAGGGACAACCCGTTGCGCGACAAGCGTTAGAGATTTCGGCTGCAGGCTCACATCACTTACTTTTAGTTGGCCCACCTGGGGCTGGTAAAACAATGCTTGCCGAACGACTCGTCGGTCTTTTGCCTTCGTTGAATGACGAGCAAGCTATTTCGGCGACGATGATTCACTCATCGGTGCAAACCGAATTTTTAAATAGCGGATTAATTAGAGACGCACCGTATCGCGCACCGCACCACTCATCTTCGATGGTTGCGATGGTTGGCGGTGGCACAGCGTTGATGCGACCAGGCGAAATTTCACTTGCTAGCCATGGTGTTTTGTTTCTTGACGAACTCGGTGAATTCGCGCCATCAGTGTTAGATGCATTGCGTCAACCACTGGAGCAACGAGTTGTTCATCTGGCCCGTGCACGCACAAGTGTTGTAATGCCAGCAGAGTTTTTACTCGTCGCGGCTACGAATCCATGCCCGTGTGGTGAAGGCACACCTGGGGCATGCACTTGTGATGACGCAGCCCGGGCACGATATCTTCGTCGTTTTTCTGGCCCGCTACTCGATCGTTTTGATCTGCGAGTTTCTGTTTCACGGCCAAACACGACCGATTTGATTTCGCCCGTTGCTAGTGAACCAACAAGTGTGGTTGCGGCGCGAGTTGCCAAAGCACGAAGTCTCGCGTTTTCTAGATTTGGTGGCACGAACTCTACGTTGACTCGCAAACAACTTGATAGCGCAGCGCCACTAACAAAAAAGGCAGAAGATTTATTGCGTAAAGAATTAGAAGCGGGTCATCTGACCGGGCGCGGATATCACCGAGTGCGACGAGTTGCGCGCACAATTGCCGATTTGGCTGGTGCTCCACAAATGATCGATGAGACGCATTTACATTTGGCTTTGCTGTTGCGAGTCGACTTCGCATCTGGTCTGCGCACGCGTGAAGTGTCGATTTAAAATGCACTCTGTTAATTCGGCTTTCAAAAATTGTTTATCTAGAGATCAGATTGCTGCTGCTGCATTGTGTGCATTGCCGAAGATTGGTCCGAAACGATTGATGACTCTGTTGAAGCATCATGACCCACAAACCGCGTGGGCGGTGGTGCAAGGTCGTGCAAAACCTAATGAGGTAGTTGAGGCAATGTTGCGTGTTGAAGGGCTAGTCACGTTATTGCGTCACCGTGCGACTCAAGATTTGCAAGATCAGATTGAACAACGTTGCATTAGATCGGGCATCAAGATAACTATTTTTGGTGACGAAAATTATCCGCGTGCTTTGATTGCTGACTTGGCTCCGCCTGCAGTTTTGTTTTATTTTGGTGATTTATCTGCCTTAAATAATCGCCGTGTCGGAATGGTCGGCACTCGCAGTGCCACGGCTTCGGGCAGATATCTTGCTTCACATATTGCACACGACTTGGCGACAAACGATGTCTGTGTTGTTTCTGGTTTAGCACGGGGGATTGATGCGTGGGCCCATCGCGGTGCGTTGCGTGCACTCGAGAGTCGAACAATCAGTCCACTAACCAGCCGACCAGCCGGTCGACCGGCTGAGCAAACTCTTGGCCGGCCGGTGGGTGTTGTCGCGTCTGGTCTCGACGTTGTTTATCCCCTAGAAAATGCTCAACTGTGGCAAGACATCGCTACGCAAGGCGCGTTAATCAGTGAGTCTGCACCAGGTTCGCCGCCAGAAGCATTTCGATTTCCGTTACGCAATCGCATCTTGGCTGCGCTCAGTGAAGTATTAGTTGTAGTCGAGTCGCGCGACACAGGCGGCTCGATGATCACCGTTGATGAAGCACAGAAGCGAGATGTGACGGTATTGGCTGTGCCTGGTTCGCCGCGCAATATTGCTTCGAATGGTACGAACCAATTAATTCAGCAAGGTTGCCTGCCGATTATTGGAGCTCAAGATGTGCTCGTCGCACTCGGTCTTGATAACCGTCGAGCGCAAGAAAATATTTATGATCCCAGAGTTCGTTTAAGCACTAGCGATCAAAGCCTCATTTCAATGATGGCTGGCTCGCCATTCACGTTTGATGATTTTGTTATTCGCAGCGATCTTGCGACTATTGATGCAGCAGTAGCGCTTGGACGTCTTGAAGCGCTGGGTTGGATCATTGGAAACTCAGGCTGGTGGGAGGTCATTGAAGTCAGGCAGCCACTGCATTAAGCGATTACCGTTGTTACTGATATGACGACGGCTTGGAAGATTGACGAATTCATTGGGTCAATGACTGCCGCTTCAATAAACACGACAAGTGCATATGCCAGCGATGTTAAGCAATTTGAAGAATGGATCTCACGACTCAAAATAGATAATCCGCAGTTGGTGACTCGCGATTTAGTGCGTCAATATATAAGTTTCTTGACGACCAGCCAGAAAGCAAAGCGAAGCGTGACGCGCAAACTTGCCGCTATCCGCCGGTATTTTGCCTGGCACATTCGTAATGGAACTTTAAAAACTGATCCGACAACTGGCGTTCGCACACCGTCTGGCACAGGTCGCTTACCAAAAGTTTTGACTAAGGAACAACTCAGTGCATTGCTTTCTTGCAGCAACCCAGATGTTCCAGAATGGAAGTCTTCGCGAGATACTGCGTTGGTTGAGATGCTCTACGGCAGCGGTCTTCGCGTGAGTGAAGTTTGTTCAATTGACATAGACAGTATTAATGACCGAAACAACACTGTGATAGTGATGGGCAAGGGTTCTAAACAACGACAAATACCTGTCAGCGAACCAAGTGTGTTGGCTGTAAAACATTGGCTAAAGTTTCGCAACGAAGTCGTAAGCAACGCAGTCGTAAGCAACGAAAATCGCAACAACACTGCATTATTTTTGAACGCACGAGGTCAGAGGTTGGCGCCGCGCGATGTGCGCCGAATTATTGACGAGCGCGCGCTTACTCCGACTCATCCGCACGCATTGCGCCACACGTATGCGACGCACTTGCTTGACAACGGTGCTGACTTGCGCGCCGTGCAAGAGTTGTTGGGGCACTCTGATGTTGCGACGACGCAGCGCTATACCCAAGTAAGCAAAGAACGTTTGAAATCTGCTTACGGAGCATCGCACCCACGCGCATGAACGCACTTCCAGTTCGACTAACGATTGATCAAGCGTGGCAGCAATGGCACGGCAATAAAGACCCACTTGCTCGCGAATGGCTCGTTGTGCACTACGCATCACTTGTCAAGTTCGTTGCAGGTCGACTTGCCGCAGGTTTTCCGAAACGAGTTGAGATCGGCGACTTGGTTAGTTCTGGTGTGTTTGGTTTGATGAATGCGATAGATCGGTTTGACCCTGCGCTTGGATTCAAATTTGAGACTTATGCGATCCCAAGAATTCGTGGAGCGATTTTAGATAGTTTGCGTTCTTTAGATTGGGTTCCGCGCAGTGTGCGATCAAAGGCACGAACCGTTGAAAATGCGATTTCTGATCTTGAACATAAATTAAAGCGTTCACCGACAGATGACGAGATCGCTGAAAAATTAAAAATCAATGGCGCTGACTTAGAAAAGTGGCTGACCGAAATCGCGTCGTGTGCGGTCGGTCCGTTAGATCACGTTGTAGCCGACAACACTCCAGCATCTACACATGGTGGTGCGTCTTTTGTGCCGAGTCCTGACTCGGTAGTCGAAGCCGATGAATTACGCAAGATTATGCGTCACGAAATAAAACGTCTGCCAGAGCGGGAGCGCACGGTTTTGGCGTTGTACTACGAGGAGAATTTAACTTTGGACGAAATTGCTCAAGTGCTCGGTGTCACCGAGAGTCGTGTATCGCAAATTCACACCAAGGCTGTATTGCAACTTCGTTGGCGGCTGACGGCTGCTGAAGTCGCTTAAAATTTAATTCGCTAGACAGCGTTTTGTTTTTTTCTAGTTTTTTATCTGGCGTATTGATTTTGGCTGGGCTAACACCACAAAATCTAAGTTCTTGCAAACTCTTACCGCCAGTTTCTGTGGTTTACAAAGCCACAATTAGCGATCCGTTTCGCCAGCCAATTTGTGATCGATGTGCAGGCAATCGCGGCATCGAATACACAACGAAGCCAGGCACGCCGATCATCGCCGGGGCTAGTGGCTTCGTGATCTTTTCGGGGGTTGTCGCAAATACAAATTATCTCGTCATCAAAACCGCTGGCGGTAAACGTCTTACTTACGGGTCAATTTTGAATAGCGATTTACACATTGGCAGTTCAGTCGTAGTCGGCCAGATTGTTGGCACAACTAGCAATATGCTCTATTTCGGAGTACGCGAAAGTAGTGCTTTGGGCGATATTTATGTTGATCCTGCGAAGTATTTAAATCAAAACAATCAGTTTTTAAGTCGCGCCGTATTAATCTCGGGTGCCAGTACTGGCTTTGATCTAGTTGACTCAGGTGATCGAGACTCGGCTTGCTGATGCCGTTTTAGCATCGCGACCGCTAGAATTCGAGAGCTAGTAGAAGTAATTTTAAGCTACATCCCATTATTAAATTGCACGGTTTCCATCCTGTGGTCGCTTCGGCGCGGGAGACCATGCACTCAACCACAGAAAGGCAAACAGTTATGGCAATTATCAGCATGCGTCAAATGCTTGAGGCTGGAGTTCACTTCGGTCATCGCACAGCCCGTTGGGATCCGCGAATGAAGCGATTCATTTACGGTGAGCGCAACGGCATTTACATCATCGATCTTGAACAGACTCTTGTTCGGATCGAAGATGCCTATCGTTTTGTTCGCGACCTCGTCGCAAACGGTGGAAACATTTTATTCGTCGGCACAAAAAAGCAGGCTCAAGACCCTGTGCGAATTTTCGCTGATCATTGTGGCATGCCATACGTCAACGAGCGTTGGTTGGGCGGCATGTTGACGAACTTTGACACGATTTCAAAGCGCGTTAGCAAAATGCAAGAGTACGAACGACTTCGTGACACCGGCGAATTTGAATTGATGCCAAAAAAAGAAGCGCTTTTAATCGGTCGCGAACTTGAGAAGTTGCAGCGCAACTTGTCCGGCATTCGTTCTATGGGTCGTCGACCAAATGCGATCTTTGTTGTAGACACGCTCAAAGAGCACATCGCGGTTACTGAAGCGCGCAAACTCGGTATCCCAGTAATCGGAGTAGTTGATACAAACGTCAACCCTGATGTGATTGATTATCCGATTCCAGGCAATGATGATGCGATTCGCGCCAATGAGTTAATGGCTCGAGTTATCGCTGAGGCAGTTATCGAAGGTCGTTACATTGCAGAAAAAATGACGCCAAGAAACGCGCCAACAACAGGTACTTCAACAGCACCAGTGCCGCCACCTGCACCAGCAACTCGAACTGCCGCAGAACAAGCAGCATTTGATGCACAACAAGAATCGGCAAAACTTCAGGCAGCTGCAGACATGGCAAAACGAGATGCTCGAGTTGCGCCCACCACAGAGACGAAATAGAGAGAACTGATCACGATGGCGTTTACAGCAAAAGAAGTACAAGTTCTTCGTCAGGCAACTGGCGCTGGAATGATGGACTGCAAAAAAGCACTTGAAGAAGCAAATGGAGATTTCGAAGCAGCAAAGAAATGGCTGCGAGAAAAAGGACTTTCAGCGAGCGCCAAGCGTGATGATCGAGACAATGCGCAAGGCCTTGTTTCGATTCTGATCAAAGGCAACATCGGAGCGATGGTGAAGTTGAAGTGCGAAACAGATTTCGTTGCAAGTAGCGATGGCTTCAAAGCTGAGGCAGATGCACTAGTCGCTCTTGTCGTTGAACAAGGCGAAGCAGCGGTTTCGCAACGAGCAACGCAACTTGAAGATTTGAAAATCTTGTTGAAAGAGAAAATAGAACTTGGCGAAGTTGTGAGATTTGAAGCAGCATCCGGAAACATCGTCGGTTCGTACTCCCACTTGCAGGGTGGTCGCGGCATCAACGGTGTACTGGTCGAAATGTCTGGTGCGAACGAAGAACTCGCACACGACGTAGCAGTGCACGTCGCTTTTGCTAGACCAAAATACCTTGTCAAGGCAGATGTTCCAGATTCAGTAGTTGCTGCCGAAAGGGCAACTCTTGAAGTTGTGACGCGAAACGAAGGTAAGCCAGAACAAGCGATTGCCAAGATCGTTGACGGTCGAGTAACTGGTTTCTTCAAAGACATTTGCTTGCTAGAGCAGCCATATGCCAAGGATGACAAGCAATCAGTGGCTCAGATTATTGGCTCCGCAAAAATCATTCGCTTTGCGCAGGTTGAAATAGGCTAAGCACCTATGGCAGGTGCGGCGTCAAAAACTTCTCGTTGGAAGCGAGTGGTTTTAAAATTATCGGGCGAAGCACTTGCTGAGTCAACTGGATTTGGGCTTGACAGCGATGTCCTACATCAAATTGCAACTGAGGTTCATGAAACACGTCGTGACTTAGATGTAGATATTGCTGTTGTTGTTGGTGGCGGAAACTTCTGGCGAGGACTCAAAGGTGCTGGTCAAGGAATGGATCAAGCACAAGCCGACTATATGGGGATGATCGCCACAGTGATGAACGCGCTCGCGCTTCAAGATGCATTTGAGCGAGTCGGGCAGTTCTCACGGGTGATGACGGCTGTTGAGATGCCAAAAGTTGCTGAGCCTTACATTCGACGTCGCGCCGAACGCCACCTTGAAAAAGGTCGCATTGTAATTTTGGCGGGCGGTACGGGTAATCCGTTTTTTACTACCGATACGGCCGCTGCATTGCGTGCAGCCGAAATTTCCGCACAGGCAATTTTGAAAGGTACGCACTCGGGTGTAGACGGTATTTACACCGCGGATCCAAAGTTGGATAAAACCGCAACTCGGTTTGATCAAATCAGTTACCTCGATGTGATCAGCAAGGGTTTGAAAGTTATGGATTCAACCGCAATCACGTTTTGTATGGACAACAAAATACCAATTGTGGTTTTCAACTTGCTAGAAAAAGGCAATGTTCGGAAAATTTTAGAAGGCCAACAAATCGGGACGTATGTCGGGTGATAGACGAAACTCTGCTTGAGGCGATGGAGAATATGGGCAAGGCAGTTGACCACGTGCAGGCTCAATTCATTGGTGTTCGAACTGGGCGTGCGAATGCGTCGCTAGTCGACAAGATTCAAGTTGAATATTTTGGTGCGTTTGTTCCGTTGCAACAGCTCGCGTCATTTCAAGTGCCAGAAGCAAGAATGTTGGTCGTTAAGCCACACGATCGTGGCTCGATAGCGGCGATCGAGAAAGCAATTCAAGCCAGCGATCTCGGATTGTCGCCGAGCAATGACGGCGTAGTTATCCGACTGAACTTTCCAATGCTTACCGAAGAGCGTCGGAAAGAATTTGTCAAAGTCGTAAAGAATATGGCTGAAGATGGACGCATTGCTGTGCGAAATGTGAGGCGTGACGCACGAAAAATATTTGAGACGGCAAAAAAAGATGGTGACATTTCGCAAGATGAACTAGATCGCGCTGAAAAA
>WLFB01000150.1 GCA_009703975.1 Actinomycetota bacterium
CAGAGTCGCCAACAAACTTGCTGAAGAGAATTTAACGATTATCCGAATGGGAAAAAATTTAGACACCAAAATTGGTAAGTCAGAATATTCAAAAATTATCGATTACGCGACAACATCTCGCACTGACTTCTTGGATTGCTTCTTGATGAAGCACTGCAAATATGTGTTTATTGGTAACACTGGAATAGTTTGGTTTCGTTGGTTGTTTAATTTACCCTGTCTGCATTGCGATGTGTATGACATTAGATATACCCAGATGAATAACGATATTTCAATTTTTCAGAAGGTTTGGTTGTTGAATGAGAAGCGTCTGGCGACTGTTTCTGAGATGTTGAGCATGAAATCTGAGTATTCAGATGAGCGGCACCAGGCGCGATTGGGTGTTGAACTTGTCAAAAATACCGCAGATGAAATCTTTTCAGCGTGTCAAGAAATGAATGCCAGAATTGATGGCACTTGGGAGACTACGCCAGAAGACGAAGATCTTCAGAAACGATATTTGGATCTCGTAGTTAAATTCTCAGATCAACCAACTTGGCGCGGCGGTGGTCGAGTGGGTACTCAGTTCTTGCGCGATAATCAAGATTTGCTCAAATAACGTATGAAGTTGGGTATTAGGTTTGAGTCACTAGCCAATAGCGTGGTTATGTGAGTCATGACATTCTTGATGTAGATCTGCTCGCGTTTGAACATGGCACATCTGGTTCACGTCGAGCGGTTGTAGATGGTGTAATGAGAAGTCTCGCCACCGGGTTTGTTTACACGAGTCATGACCTTTCTGAAGATTTGCTAGACACGGCCTACGCGATGCTCGCAGCGTTTTTTTCGAAGTCATCTGAAGAAAAACAAAGATTTATCGCACACGGAAGCAATGGCCAGACTGGCTACACAGGCGTTCTGCTTGAAACTGCAGCTTCAAGCGATAAGCCCGATTGGAAGGAAATGCTTAATTGGTCGACGCCGATACCGCAGGGGCATCCATTGCGTCGGCGCTATCCGCAGTCCTATCCCGAGCCATTGTTGCCAGAAGCAATTGTTCCGGGCATTACCGATGTTCTTTTCAAATTTCATGATGCGATGATCGATTTACAGACACGATTCTTGAGAATTATTGCAGTGGGTGTGGGTTGTCACGAAAGTTTTTTTGATGAGATGGTTGGCTACGGCTCAGCACTAACACGGGCAATTCGTTATCCGCCAATGAAACAACTTCCCGATGATGGTCACGTTTGGGCTGCTGAACATGGTGACATCAATTTGATTACTGCACTACCACGAGCAACTGCTCCAGGGTTACAGGTCAAATTCAAAGGTGAGTGGATAGATGCTTTGCCGCCCAAGGGCCGCGTGATTATTAATTCGGGCATAATGCTCGAGCGACTGACAAATGGCGTTCTGCCGATCGGTTGGCATCGTGTTGTTGCCGCGCCGGGTTTTGAAGGTGAGCGTTATAGCGTGGTGCAATTTTGTCATCCGCAACCGAGCACAATGCTTGCACCCGTACCTAGTTGTGTAACTCCGGAGAACCCATTGCGATTCTCTACGGTTTCAGCTGCGGATGCGCTAGAAGAAGTTATCTATCAAATCAATTTGGTTGAAGACGCTCGCCGAGTTGGTGACTGATATCGCGAAAACTCCACTGTGAACATTGGTGTATTAACTGGCGGTGGAGATTGCCCTGGGCTTAACGCAGTCATTCGCGCGATTGTCCGAAAAGCAGTCGATGTTAAGGCCGACAAAGTTTTTGGTTTCTATGATGCGTGGGATGGTGTGCTTGAACAGCGTTTTCTAGAACTTACAACTGATGAAGTTCGCGGAATCTTGCCGCGCGGAGGAACTATTCTCGGCACGCGTCGGGGTAGTCCATTTGATACAGATGATGGTGTTGATCGTGTTCAGAAAACTTTTTCAGATCTGAAACTTGATGCGCTGATTGTGATTGGTGGTAACGGCTCATTGACAGTTGCGTCAAAGTTGCATCAGCAATTTTCTCTGCCAATGATTGGTGTGCCAAAAACCATTGATAACGATGTGGTTGGCACGGATGCAACTTTTGGCTTTCAAACAGCTGTGCAGATTGCAACTGACGCGATTGATCGTTTGCACACGACTGCAGAAAGTCATGATCGGGTGATGGTCGTTGAGGTGATGGGGCGTGACGCAGGATGGATTGCGCTCCACGCCGGAATCGCAGGCGGGGCAACTGCGATCGTCGTGCCCGAAGTTCCATTCGATATTGATGAACTTTCTATGATCGTGCGTAAGCGTCACGATCGGGGTCGGTACGCATCAGTAGTAGTAGTCGCAGAGGGTGCAAAGCCGAAACCCGGCACTCTCGAGTTGCCAATGCGAAATAACGATATCTACGGGCGCGAAAAACTCGGGGATATAGCTCATTTCATTGCACCAGAAATATCTGCGCGTACTGGATTTGAATCTCGCGTTGTGCAACTCGGGCATATTCAGCGCGGTGGCACGCCAACCAGTTATGACCGTGTATTGTCTACTCGTTTTGGATTAGCTGCGGTTGACGCTGTTCACGACAAAGCATTCGGTGAAATGGTTGTGTTGAAGTGTGGTGCGATTTCGCGAGTCAGCATGGTGGTAACAGCAGGGCAGACTCGCACGATTGATCTTGCGCTTTTTGCTGATGTGGCGACAACTTTTTTTGGCTAAGAAGATTTGCTCAACCGATAAACATAATTACTGTGGCGGACCAAACTGACGATCTCCAGCATCGCCGAGACCCGGCACAATAAACGCGTGCTCATTGAGGTGACTGTCAACCGATGCAGTGACGATATGAAGATTCATACCAGTTGAGCGCAAGAATTCAATGCCTTCAGGTGCCGCAAGCACACAAGCGATTGTGAGCGGTTGCGGCGCTCCACGGTCTGCAAGAATTTTGCAAGCGTGAGCGAGCGATCCACCTGTTGCCAACATCGGGTCAAGTACCAAACATGTACGACCATCAAGTCGTGCTGGCAACTTGGCTACATATTCCCTCGGCATGTGAGTTTTCTCGTCACGTTGTACACCTACTACAGCGATATCAGCATCAGGTAGTAACTCCATGGCTGCTGGCAACATGCCGAGTCCTGCACGCAATATTGGCACTAGAACTGGTCGACTAGCGAGGGCAGTACCGTCGGTTTCTGCAAGCGGCGTGCGAACGCGAGTTGTGATGATTGGCAAATTTCTTGTTGCTTCGGCCACGACGACGAGCGACAGTCTTCTAAGTTCAGCGCGGAAAAATTGATTAGAGGTATTTTCATCCCTCAGATGTGTAAGTGACTCGGCTGCAACGGGATGTTTAACGATGGTGACTTCAACAGGCATGATGTCAATCATTGCCGAAAAGATAGGGTCTATTCAAATGACTGAAATTGAGTTAGTTATAAAGCCCGAAAACGCGCATGATTTAGCGCGAGTCTTGACAGAGATATGGGGCGGGGCCGATCCGATTCCACCAGATGTGATTATTGCAATAGTTCATGCAGGCGGATATGCAAGTCTGGCTTCACAAATTGTTGAAGGCAAAAAGCAATTCATTGGTGGCTCATTAGCGATTGTTGGCAATCATCGGCGAAAATTACATTCGCATGTGACCGGCGTGATTGATGCCGCGACAAACACTGGTGTGGGACGCACACTAAAGGATCATCAATGGTTGTGGGCGAAAGAAAATCAATTCTCGGCAATCTCTTGGACTTTTGACCCATTGGTAAGACGAAATGCACATTTCAATCTGATCGTGCTAGGTGCCAAAGTTGTGAAATACTGTCGGAACTATTACGGCGAAATAAAAGACTTAATTAATGCTGGCGACCAAACTGATCGATTAATTGTTGAACGGCAAGTTGATGGATTGTCCACTGCGCCGAGCGGCAGTACTTGTGTTGCGAAAGATGGTGATTTAATTATTCCGACACCGCTAGATATCGTCGGCCTGCGTAATTCTGATCGACATGCAGCCACCAGATTACGCCTAGAGCAACGTGCCAGTTTTGAGGCAGCTTTTGAGAGGTCATTTTTAGTACATGGCTTAACAGACGATGGCTATTTTATCATGCGTGACAATTAATGATCAAAGACTGTTAAGTTATTATCAAAGCATGGCAAAAAAAATCTGGGGTTACAAACCGTCTATTGGGCGCCGAGCGGTTAGGTTGTTATGTCGGTCGATTATCTTCACGTTAAGAATCAACGGTAGATCCA
>WLFB01000151.1 GCA_009703975.1 Actinomycetota bacterium
ACATTAGGCAACCACGTGCGACGTGACTGCATCGCTGCTTCACGAGCAACTCGTCTAAGTCGCTCAATATTTTTGTTTGATCGGTCATGATCCCAGCGCACAACACTACGAACGGTCGGTGCAAGCACAACAATTTCATCTATGCCGATTTCGGTGAGTTTTTGAACAGTCCATTCAGGACGATCACCTTTAACCAATGAAAACGCAACAGTTAATGGCCAACTCGGCGCGGCATTCGTAAAAACTTCACTCGTCGCTTCAATTGATGCATCGGCGCTCAAAAAACTTGAGAACCACTTACCCTTACCGTCACTCACCGTCACGGTGTCGCTTGGCTTGACTCGTAAAACCCGCAGCAAATGGTGCGCATCAATTTCGTCTAACACTGGAGCATCAATCGCATCGACAAACACATGAGCTGTCGAATCACGAAGTTCAGATATCACGAAAATGCGGACTTAATTTTCGATTTAACTCGACTTTCTTGCGCAGAAAAAGACTCGCCGCGAAGTTTCGCCAATTCTTCAAGCAACTCTCGCTCGCGTGTGTTTAATTTTTTTGGTATAAATACTGCAATCTGTACCCGAAGGTCGCCTCGAACTTGATTGCGGGCGCGTCCACCTTGATTCAAAGACGGAACACCTCTTCCCTTCAAGACAAATTCATTGCCATGCTGAACGCCCGCTGGCACAACTAAAGTTTCGTCACCGTCTAGTGTCGCCAAAACAAATTCTGCGCCGAGAGCCGCTTGAGAAATTGAAACTTTTACTTCTGTAATCAGATCATTTTCTTCACGTCGATACATTTCGTGATCGCCGACTTCAATGTGAACGTACAAATCGCCGGCTTCTCCGCCACGAGGACCGACTCCACCGCGACTAGTAACTCTCATCGTCTGACCTGTTGCGATTCCTGCCGGAATTTCAACGCTGTGTGTTTGCTCTCGGGTTACACGACCCTCGCCGTGGCAAGTTGCGCAAGGCGTCTCAATTCTTTGCCCTGCACCACGACACTTGCCGCACGGGCTAGCCGTGACCATTTGACCGAGAATACTTTGGCGTGTTCGACGTATCTGACCGCTTCCACCACAATCAGAGCATGTTGTCACCGATGTTCCGGCAGCCGCACCAGTGGCACTGCAATCATCGCAACGAACAGCCGTACGAATAGTCACGGCAGAGGTACAACCAAATACAGCCTGCGCGAACTCAATTTTCAATTGAGTTTCTAAATCTGGCCCACGCTGCGGGCCAGCCGTTTGACGTTGGCCTCCTCCACCACCAAATGGTGAGTCTCCACCGAAAAACGCATCAAAGATGCTGCCAAATCCTCCGCCACCAAATGGGTCACCGCCTGCACCGTTGCCACGACCTCCTCCCGAGATTCCTGCTTCACCAAATTGGTCATAGCGCGCGCGAGTATTTTGATCAGACAAAACTTCGTAAGCCCGACTCAATTCTTTGAATTGCTCTTCTGCCTCAGGATTATTTGGGTTCGCATCTGGATGCAACTCGCGTGCACGCTTGCGATACGCCTTCTTCAACTCTTCTTGACTCGCAGATTGCGATACGCCCAACAACTTATAAAAATCTGTAGCCATAAATACTTTAACTCTCAGTTAATCGACGACCGAGACGATCGCTAACAAGTTCAACAGTTGCCAAGGCCTGCGGATAATTCATTCGCGTTGGACCAAGCACACCAACCGTGCCAATGTTTTCTCCATCCGCGATGACTGGCGCCAAAACCACAGAACATGCCGAGAGTGGCTCGACACCATGCTCCGCACCAATTGCGACCGACAATCCTCGATTTAACATGTCGCGCACCAATGTAACGACGACATATTGCTGTTCAAGCGTATGAAGAACATTGCGTACGATCTCAACTGCATCAAACGCTTCAGCCATCTGTGACGCGCCACCAACAAAGAACGTCTCGTCATTGCGGGTGCGGTCTAGAGATGCAAGAACTTTTTCGCACAATTCAGAAATACCATCAGCCGACTTGTGATTAGCGGCGCGCATCAATTGAATATCGCGCAATGGCGCATTGAGCATCAGTTTTTGCAATTTAAAGGCAGCATCAACGATGTTCTCATCTGAAACATCATGACTAATTTCAAGTTGTTCATTCTCGACAGAACCGTTCGATAACACAATGACAACAGTGAGATGATGATTTGATAGTCGAACGAGTTGTACCGACCGGATAACTGCAACCTCAACGCTCGGCCCAATCACCACAGACGCATAATTAGTTAGTTGGGTTAGCAACATCGAAGTTCGTTGTAAAGTTTCTTCTAGACGAAAGTGAGCACTCTCAAAGAAGCTCCCGACCTTAGCTTGCTCGATAGAACCTAGAGTGCCGTTGGGTACAAGGTTGTCGACAAAAAAGCGATACCCCTTGTCAGTGGGTATCCGACCTGCAGAAGTATGAGGATGAGTAAGGAAACCCTCACGCTCAAGCACCGCCATGTCGTTACGAACAGTGGCCGACGAGACTGCGAACTCTTGCGAATTAGCAATGTGCGAAGAGCCGACCGGCATTGCGGTGGCGATGTACTCCTCAACGATTGCTCGGAGGATGGCGGTTTTACGATCATCAAGCATTTGTTACCTTTTAGCCTACTTAGATTACCGAGCGGTTGTTTTCTCCGCTAATTTTGTAACGACTTAGAGCCTCGTCGCGCTCTTGTGAATGATCAACCATCGGCGCCACATAATTGCCGAATAGTCCACTTTGCGCGAGCCAAGGCGAATGAATAAATTTTTTCGGCACATCGCTTAACTCTGGAATCCACTCTCGAACAAAATTACCATCTGGGTCAAACCTCTCGCCCTGCAGCACAGGATTAAATACCCGAAAGTATGGCGCCGCATCAGTACCAGTGCCCGCCGTCCATTGCCATCCGTGGTTATTTGACGCAATGTCACCGTCAACTAGATGCTTCATAAAAAATTTCGCACCCCACTGCCACGGCAAATGCAAATCTTTAACCAGAAAACTTGCTGTAACCATCCGCACCCGATTGTGCATCCAACCTGTTGCCAACATCTGTCGCATTCCCGCATCAACAATTGGATAACCAGTATTACCGGCACACCATTGCGCAAACTTTTTTTCAGCATGCTCGTCAGTGTCAACTTGAATGCTGTCCATTTTCGGTTGAAGATTCTTCCATGTCGTGTGAGGCTGATGAAATAATACATCGCCATAGAATTCGCGCCAGCACAATTCGCTGCGATAGACATCATGATTTTGATTCGAAGACAATTCATCTAGCAATTGTCTGGGATGAATTGTGCCAAAGCGAAGATACACCGACATCTTGCTACATCCATCACGGTCTGGATTATTTCGCTCGACTTTATATTTATTCAAACCAGTTTTTACGAAATATTCCCAGCGCTTCCACGCCGCTTTTGATCCAACATCGGCAATCTTCGCCGTCAAAACTGGGTCAGCCGGAATTTCTTGCGACATAACATCTGGTGCACCATGCCAAGTTATGCGCGCCTTGCCGGTCGGCGCTGGCCACCCGTGTGCCAGCCAAATCTTTGAAAATGGGGTGAACACCGCATACGGCGTGTTGTCTGCCTTGCGAACCGTGCCTGGGTCAACTGCGTATGGTGAACCAACATGATTCAACTTCGCGCCGATGTTTTCGAGTGCTTGAGCAACCAGTGCATCGCGCTTTTGACCATATGGTGCAAAATCTTTTGCTGCAAAACTCTCTGTTGCACCAACTTCTTTAGCAACTTGCGCAACGACCTCAACTGGGTCACCTATGCGAACAACGAGCGACCCAGACATTTGATCATTCAAATCTCGTAGCGATCGAAACAAAAATGCCAGACGCGGTGCACCAGAGCGTGTCAAAAACATTGGATCAAGCACAAACAACGGCGTCACTTTGCCTGACTGACTCGCCTTGTTGGCAGCAACTAACGCCGGGTTATCTTCAAGTCGCAAATCACGACGAAACCACATCACTGAATTATTCATCTCCATACCCGTTTTCTATCGCCAGGCCAGTGCAGTAACTGCTGCGCAGATCAATGTAATTACACCACCATAAGCCAATGACCACTCTGGCGAAACATAGTCGGCGATCAAACCAGTTATTGGGCCACCAATCGGAGTGCTGCCCAAAAATGCAACTGCCGTGAGTGCCAATAGTCTGCCGCGCATATCTGGAGGTGATTCT
>WLFB01000152.1 GCA_009703975.1 Actinomycetota bacterium
AAAACCTGACGCGATCTTGAAGCAACTCGGTCTTGACGCAAATTCACTCGCCGAAACTATCGCCGAACTGGCAATCGTTAAGCCAAATTAGCTACGACGAAATTTAATGCACAATTTAACTAGTGATCTTGCGTTAGCACTAAAAGTTGCCGATGCTGCAGACGCTGTAAGTCTTCCTGGTTTCAACGCTCGCTCATTTACTGTCGAACGCAAAGCCGATAAAAGCGAAGTAACCGAAATTGATCGTGCGACCGAAACAGCGATTACAAATATTTTGCGCGAAGAGAGACCTGAGCACAGCGTCTTCGGCGAAGAACACGGAATTGTCGGGCCAAGTGATGCCAAGTTTCAATGGGTGATTGATCCGATTGATGGCACTAGCAATTTTGTTCGTGGCGTCCCAGTGTGGGCTTCGTTAATTGCACTTGTAGAAAACAATATTCCGGTGCTTGGTGTGGTTTCTGCGCCGGCTCTGCAAATGCGATGGTGGGCGCATCTTGATGGTGGCGCGTTCTACAACTCGCAGCCGATTCGTGTTAGCAATATTGAAACTCTGGCACAAGCAAGTCTGAGCATTACTGCGACAAGAAGCTGGGATAAAACTGGCGCGACTGCGTCGTTGGCAAAATTGCAAAACGATGTTTCTCGTGTGCGCGGTTATGGCGATTTCTGGCAACACATGTTGGTCGCTCAAGGGGTAGTTGATATCGCTATAGACAACATAGGTCTGGCGCCATATGACATTGCCGCGCTCGTGCCGATTGTTCAAGAAGCGGGTGGCAAATTTAGCGATCGTTTCGGCGCGCAAGATTGGCGCGCCAACTCACTGATTACCTCAAACAATTTGTTGCACGACGCAACACTCGCCTACTTGCCAAAATAATTTAGTTGCTAGTTGCAAGTCGCAGAATATTTAGCGAACGATAAACCAAACAACTGCAGAGATAACTGCGACTGCGCCGATAACTGGCGGCAACACTCGTTTGAGAATCGGCATTGCTAGCGACATGCCCGCTGAACCCAACAGATCTAATGGTGCATTTTCAACTGGCGTAATTATTCGCCGAGTCTTTGTCGCGTCACTTTCAGGCTTAACACTTTGCTCGTTTGTAACGCTTGATGTTGTCGCGGGTGCGGCAACTTGATTCGCATCTTGCGCCAAAACTGTTGTCTCAAGATTTACAACAAATTGATTGAGTAACTTGTCACTCACATCGGCGAGCGCGCCACGACCAAATTGTGCGATCTTGCCAGTGATTGTTAAATCAGTACTCACGCTGCATCGGGTTGTCTGTGCATCTACAACTTCGAGTTGCGCGGTAATTATTGCCGATGCATTGCCTTTGCCAGTTGAGTCTCGGCCCTCACCCTTCAACACAGCTCGATGCTCGGCGTCATTGCGCTCTTGAAATATCGCTTGTCCACCAAATTTTGCGACA
This sequence comes from Actinomycetota bacterium, assembly GCA_009703975.1. Taxonomy (GTDB): domain Bacteria; phylum Actinomycetota; class Acidimicrobiia; order Acidimicrobiales; family Ilumatobacteraceae; genus BACL27. The sequence continues at coordinate 1,440 of WLFB01000152.1, forward strand.
ATCGGACCAACCTTCACGGTTACGTGCCCTTTATAAATGTCTCCTTCAATGCTCGTCAAAGTTGCCCCCGGCAAGCACGGCGCGATTCGCGCCAGGTCAGTCAAAGTCTGCCAAGCAACATCAAGTGGGGCTTTTACCTCGAACGAATTATTGATTTCCATAGTTGGTTTTCCTCCGTGCTGATCATACTTACGCATCTAGGCTTGGCGCATGGCAACAACTGTGATTCGAGATGCGTCACTTGTAGATGGCACGGGTGCGCCACAAAGACCAGCTGACATCGTGATCAACGAGGGCCGCATCGTCGAAATTACTCCGGCACTTAAAGCATCAACTAGTCACGCATCGCGTGTAATAAATGCAGACTCGATGCTTGTTGCACCTGGATGGGTTGATGTGCACACGCATTACGATGCGCAAGCAACTTGGGATTCTTGGCTCACACCAAGCAGTTGGCATGGTGTAACAACAGCGGTGATGGGAAACTGCGGCGTCGGTTTTGCACCAGCGCTCCCCGAGCGACACGAATGGTTAATTGAATTAATGGAAGGTGTCGAAGACATCCCTGGTGCGGCGATGACTGAAGGCATCAAGTGGGATTGGCAATCGTTTCCTGAATATCTTGATGCACTCGACAAGCGCAAGCGAGTGATCGACCTTGGCGCGCAAATCGGGCACGGTGCGTTGCGTGCATTTGTTATGGGTGATCGCGGTGCAAACAACGAGAACGCAACATCAGACGACATCAGCAAAATGGCTGAACTCACTGAACAAGCATTGCGTGCTGGTGCTCTCGGCTTTTCAACTTCGCGAACTTCGTTACACAAAAGCAAAAGTGGAGAATTCGTGCCGGGTACTAGTGCTCAGCCGGATGAGTTGTACGGCATCGCCGATGGAATTCGTCGTGCTGGTCACGGAATTTTTCAGATGGCCGCCGAACACTGGCGCGTACCTGGCGACGAATGGGGTTGGATGCGCGAATTAACTCGACGCACTGGTGTGAAGATGAGTATCAATTTGAATCAACCCGCCGATGACGCCGAATTGTGGCGTGAAACTTTAACTTTGATCGAAGAGTCTGCAATTTTGGGTGAAAAAATTGAAGCACAAGTTGCTGGGCGCAGCATCGGTTTGATTATGTTCTTGCAAGGCACTGTGCATCCATTAATGATGCATCAGGCTTACATCGAAGTTGCCAATTTGCCGATCGCGCAACGCGCTGCCGCACTCGCCGATCCTGCACGTCGCGCTCGATTGGTTCAAGAACAACCAACGCATCGCTTCTTCAAACAATTTGTTGGCGATAATTTTCATACAATGTTTCCGATTACGTCTGCGACAATCGACTACGAACCAACGCGAGAACAATCAGTTGCGGGTATCGCCGCTCGCACTGGCAAAGCACCGTTCGAAGTAATCATTGATCACTTGCTCACGAATAATGGCACTGGAATGATCTATCGTCCATTTTTAAATTATGCGTATGGCGATTTATCGATGACTTATAAATTATTGCAACACCCGAACACGCGAAACGGGTTGAGCGACGCCGGCGCACACTGCGGCGTGATATGCGACGGTGGCATGCCGACATTTATGCTCACGCACTGGGTGCGCGATCGTGAGCGTGGGCCGAGGCTTCAACTTGAACATATGGTTAAGCGACAAACTCGTGACACTGCCGAGTTGCATGGTCTATGCGACCGTGGCGCAATTTTGCCAGGCTTGCGTGCTGATATCAACGTGATTGATTTTGATTCACTAGGATTCGACAACCCAAAAGTTGCATTTGATTTGCCAGCAAGTGGTCGCCGACTGGTGCAAACTGCACACGGTTATGTGGCGACACTTGTCAACGGTGTGCAAACAGTTGATCACGACGAATTCACTGGTGAATTACCAGGCAAGCTCGTGCGTGGTCCACAACATTGATCTTGCAGGCTCAAGAAATATTCTTAAATTAATTTCGAGTTCACTTGCGACGATTCATTAGATTTTGCATAATTGTTTTTGCACTGGCCGCATGCGCGTCAGGCTCAACTGGTTCGAACACCACTTCAACGACTAAATCTTCGACTGTTACTAATAACGCGTCTAGTACTCCAACAGAGCTTTCATTCACACTTGCAGTCAGCGGCGACACATTGCCACACAGCCGATTATGGCAAGGCGCAAAACGCAACGCGATAGCTAACGGCATTGTTGACAAAGACGGAGACGTTTATGACTTTCGCCCGATGTTCGCACTTGTCAAACCAATACTTTCAAGTGTTGATCTTGCAATTTGTCACCTCGAAACCCCCATCGCTCCCGCGGATGAAGAGCTATCTACTTTTCCGTTTTTTGGTGTACCTAGTGAAATTACCGACGCACTTGCCTATGCGGGGTACGACCGTTGCAGTACCGCAAGCAATCACGCAATGGATCGTGGCACACGAGGAATTGATGCAACTTTGAATGCACTTGACCGCGTCAGAATTTCTCATACTGGAATGGCGCGCACGCCCGACGAAATAAATCCAAAGTTAATTTTCGTAAACCGCATCGCGATTGCACATATGTCCTACACATTTAGTTACAACGGATTACCTGCAGCTAACGGTGAAACTTGGCGCTCGGCATTAATTGACACAGATCGAATTTTGCGAGATGTACGTCAAGCACGCAAACTCGGCGCACAAGTTGTACTGCTGAGTATGCACTGGGGCAATGAACGCGAATCAACACCAAGTTCGTACCAAACAAAAATTGCTGA
>WLFB01000153.1 GCA_009703975.1 Actinomycetota bacterium
CGCAAAGCGCAACTGTCGGCGGCACCGTGGCAACCCAGTCGAGCCCATACAACATCATGAAGCCGCCAAGTCCGAAACCGCCTTGCGTCAACGTCGGGTCGAGAAAAAGCAAACTCACCCCGCGTATCGCATAATAATAAATTAATAATTTCGCAGGATCATAACGATCGGTGAACCATCCACTTGCAATCGTGCCGATCACATCGAAGCCACCGATCAATGCCAAATATCCGGCTGCAGTTGTTGCGGCAACATGATGATCATGTGCGGCTGATAAAAAGTGAGTTTGAATAAGTCCGTTGGTCGATAAACCGCAAACGAAGAACGATCCCCAAAGCAACCAAAAAATATTGTCGCGTCGGGCATCGTTTAAGGCGCTTAACGCCGATCGAATTGGGTTTGTTAACGCAGTAGGTGGCTCATAATCATCGGGTGCACCGTAAGGCAAGATTCCGATATCGGCAGGCGAGTTACGCAAAAAGAAACCAACGACGGGCACAACTGCGAGCGCACAAAAAGCAATCGTTACACCAACGGTTCGCCAGCCATGTGCAGCCGCGAGCCGTGTTAATAACGGAAGAAAAACAAGTTGCCCAGATGCAGACGCTGCAGTCAGTGCACCCATTACGAGCCCACGTCGTGCGACAAACCAACGGGCGGCAATTGTTGAAGCGAATACTGTTGCCATGCAACCAGAACCCGTGCCAACCACTGCACCCCACAAAAGATAAAGGTGCCAAGGCGCAGTCATTTGCGTTGTGCCAAGTGCGCCGAGACTAATTATTAATAGCGCAACTATTGTGATTCGTCGCAAACCAAATCGCATTTGCAATGCCGCCGCAAATGGGCCGATGAAACCGAATAATAAAACATTGATGCTGACGGCTGTGCCGATCGTGCCGCGTCCCCATCCGAATTCATCGTGCAATGGGTCGATCAAAATGCTCGGTGTCGAACGAAACCCAGATGCGCCGAGCAATGTGATGAAAGCGACGACAAAGATCACCCACGCATAATGTGGCTTCTTTGTTGACCTCACTCTAAAACAATAGCCATCATTGTTGATCGCCTAGGGTTAACCAAATCAAAGCATCTCGCCGACGCTCATTAGCTAAAGCCATAACTTGGCGCATAACTGGCACAGCCGACACGTTCGTTATCACTTGGATAGTCACTGGCAAAACTTCGACTGCAGGCTTGATCGCGGGCACAGAAGTAATCACCAAAGTTTCGTTGTACTATTTTCATGAGCGAGCCTGGACAAAAATCAAGTGGGGCAAATAGTAAACGCAGTGGGGGCATATGCGACGAAAACTAACAACTAGAAAAGTTCTCAGCGTGATCTGTTTAAGTCTCGCAATTCTTTTTGCCACAACAAACTTGCCAGCAAGTGCTGCGGTCAATGGTGGCAAATGCACAAAAGTTGGTCAAACTCAAACAACTAAAAGCATTAGTTACGTCTGCGCTAAGTCTGGCAAAAAAACTGTGTGGCAAGTTAAGACGTCTTCAACGGCAACCACAGCTACGACCACGACAACAGTTGCGGTCGAAAAATATGTTGCTCCGACTACAACAGGCACAAGCACCGACGATTGCAAACTCGTCGAAGCCAGCCCTGAACGCAAAAAATGGGGAAACATTTTCGTCGCCTTCCCTCCAATCGGCGGCAATTTCGAACCGACCGGCACATTCAAAGTCGCACTCGTGCCAATCGATTGGGCCGACTTGCCAGGTGAAGCAAACCCACTAGCACGTGCAACCGATCAGATGAAACTTTTTACCGATTGGTTTGACACAGTTTCTGAGGGCAAAGTTTCATTTGTTTGGTCGACATACGACAAGTATGTTCGAGTTCCTGGTTCGGCGCTGACATACAAACAAGCGCAGTCAGGTGGAGGAGATGCGATGGCGATTGCGGCGATCGCGGCGGCTGATCCATTTATTGATTTCACTGGGGTTCGAGCGGTTTATTTCTTGCCACCGAAAGGTCAACAAGTTTTCGTCGAAAGTTCGCAGGCATTCAAAGATCTAAATCTCATGGCGCCTATTCCAACCAATGAGGGTGCGATTATGAATTACGCATTGGCTGGCGCCTACTTTGATGTCTCGCCAAGAAATTATTGGAGTTATTGGGTGCACGAAACCGGCCACATGTTTAAATTGCCCGACCTGAAATACAACTGGAATAATCACGGCGAGGTTGAACTTGCAGTGCCGATTGGTCCGTTTAGCGGGTTCGATATGTTGTCAAGTCAAGATGGCCCATCGCGCACATTGAGCAGTTGGTTGCGTTGGATAATTGGTTGGCTGCCCACTGAGTCGCTTTATTGTCAGAACTATGCGAACTTGTCCAAGACAACAATCATGTTGAACCCAATCGATAATCGAACGACTGGCGTCAAGTCGGTGATGATCAAAATTTCGCCAACAAAAATAATTGCAGTCGAGTCACGACGACCTGCAAGTTTTGATTGCGCGGCGCCAACAAATAGGGCAGGTGTGTTGGTATATATCGTTGACGCAACAGTTGGTCATGGTGAAGGCACTCAGACTTTGGTGCCACCGTCGGGTCGAGGTCTAGTTAGAAACAGTTGTGGCACGCCAGGCATTCTTGATGCGATATTGAATGTCGGCGAATCGGTGACATCAAATGGCGTCACCGTCAAACTTGTCAAGTCAAGCACCTACGACACCATTGAGATTTCAAAGGCCGGTTAAAACTTGCTAGTGGCAAGTCGTTGCCGACTCACCACTAGCAAGTAGAAATTAATTCAATTCTCAGTTATAGATTGCTCTCAGTGCTACGTAAATGCCGGCAACGTTAAGTGCAAGCGTATAAATCTGGAAAAGTGGCCATGGTTGCTTGATTAGGTTTTTGCCAATTGCGGTCTTTTTTTCTGCAGCAGTCAAGTCTTCGGATTCTTTCTGAAAGTCCATCAACGCATTGCTAATAAAAATCCATGAAGTGAAAGATGAAGCAATCGCACCGAATGCAACTAGTTGCTTAAGGCTGTCTGATGCGGTTGAAACATCGCCAAATACAACGATTGCGATAACTGCTACAAAAGTTATTTGAAGTAGTACCCCCAGTGTCATATTGACTCTTGCGGTGGCAGAGCTTCTAGATGTTAGATCCATTATTTTCCCCTTTGTGGTCGGTAATGATTTACTGACTTAGGATCTAAAAGTAGCAGACATATGTTGGGCTATTTACCGCGATGCGACTGGTGTGCGCCACTTCGAGTTCAGTGTTTTATCTATTCCGAACTGCCCGGGATAAAACAAAGGTTCTGGTCTGCAAAACCTAAGTTTCACAGACCAGAACCGAAGTTAGTAACTCCTGTTTGCCTTTTAGGCTTGGCTTATAGCTTTGGCGCCGTGTCTAGAGTTTTCATCTCAACGCCGAACCACTTAATTTGTAGTTTCGCGAGCGTTCCATCCTTCTTCAATTTGAGGATTACATCGTCGATTGCATTGCGGAAAGAATCATCCTCTTGACGAAATGCCATGCATGCGTAGAAGTCTGGCCAACCATCAGGGCGGAACATTACTGTTTTGAATTCACCTGGGCGTTTGTTCATTAATGGGACAAGACTTACATAGCTAGTTGCATATGCGTCAATCCGGCCAATCGAAAGTGCTTCGTAAGCTGTGGCGTCATCGGCAAACTGCTGAATTTCACCGTCGTATTTGATGCCATATTGAGTTGCGTTGTCTTCGAGCATCTTTACGCTCGGTGTTCCTTCACCTGCAGCAACTTTTCTGCCACCTAATTCACCTTGCTCTTTCAAGGTGTCATCGGCTCTCACTAAGAAAGCCGAAGCTTGCTCTGCATAAGTAACACCAAAATCTACGCGCTTTGCTCGTTCTGCTGTTGCGGTCATACCACCAAGGATGAAATCAAAACCCTTGTCGTACATTGTTTGGATCACGGTCGCCCAACCTGTGTCAACTGGACGCATTTCAATTCCTAGTTCGGTTCCAATCGCGTTTCCTAAGTCAATGTCAAAACCAACGATGTTGTTTGACTTATCACGGAAGCCAAAAGGTTCATATTGTGCTTCAAGGCCGTAGGTTGCAAAGCCTTGCTGTTTAACTCTTTCGAGAGTTGACATTTCGCCACTTGATGAACTGCATGCACTAAGCGCTGACATCACCATTAGCGATGTCACCACAA
>WLFB01000154.1 GCA_009703975.1 Actinomycetota bacterium
CACAGTAAAACTTTGCTTTCGCGAATTGATAAAACTGCTGGCGAAAACTGGATGCCAGCAGCCCGCGACTCTCGACGAAAATAGTTTTTAACGTTGCGACAACCGTCGTAACTAAAAAATAGTTTTATTTCTTAGTTGCACCATCAAACGGCACAGGTGAAACTTGAGCGCTGAACTCGCCTGCTGGAGTTTGCACCAAAACTTTTGTTCCGACAGGTGTGTAGCCAATCGCTAACTGCCCAAGTGCAACATTCGTCTCAAGTCTTGGCGACCAAACTGCCGAAGTCACCGAACCAATTTGTTTGCCACCAACTTTTACAGGCCACGGGTTTCTATTGGCTGGTACTTTTGGTCCGTCAATTGTCAATCCACAAACGCGACGGTCAATGCCGCGCTTGGCCACTGCACGAATTGCATCAAGTCCAATCGCATCAATATCGGCATCAAGCGAAACATACTGCTCCATTGCGGCTTCAAGTGGTGTGTCAGCACGCGTGATATCTGAACCATAAGTCATCAGACCGGCTTCAATTCGCTCTATCAAATTAGGGCAACCAGGTCCAATATCAAATTGTTTACCCGCCTTGGCCAACGCGTCATAAAGTTGCACGCCAATCACAGCATCGTCGACATAAATCTCAAAGCCACCTTGAGCACTCCAACCGCTGCGAGCAACTAAAAACTTATGACCCATGAACTCAAGATTGTCAAACCTGAAGAATTTCGTTTTACGTACTGCCTCACCAAACACGGCAACGACGACATCTTCAGCTTTCGGACCTTGCACTGCAAGTGGCCAAATGTCTGGCTCAAAAATTTTCACATCAAGTTTCATACCCAGCGCGATTCCTTGCGCCCATAACAAAATATCCAGATCAGAAATAGAAAACCAAATACGATCTTCGGCCACGCGAATTGCCACTGGGTCGTTCAACAAAAATCCGTCTTGATCGCACACTGGCGCGAGCGCGCACTTACCAATCTCAAGTTTGCGCAAATCTCGAACCGTCATCAACTGAGCTAAACGCGCGGCATCTGGGCCAACTAATTCAACTTGTCGTTGACACGAGACATCCCATAGTTGAACGTTGTTGCGCAAATGAAAATAATCTTCTTCAACACCACGAATGCGAGTCGGCAGCAACATGTGGTTGTAAATCGTGTACGCCTCAACCCCAAACTCTTCGATGCGACTCGAAAATGGCGTAGAGCGAGTACGCCGCGTGATTGCTAATTGTGGAGAGTTCTTTGGCGCCTGAACCGTTGGTGTGTAGCTCATGTTTATGGGCCGACCCATTTGATGTTGCAAATTTCTGCGCTGCGACCTTCAAAGTTCCAGACATGGCCGAACGCTCGCACTCGACCTTGCGATGCTTTGGCAACAACGACTTCTGAACCCATCCAATATTGCGTATTAACAACTGTGACTTCTTCGCCCTCGCGAGAACCAACTATTGGCTCAACTGAACCTTGAATAAATTTGCCGACACTCAAGGTGCGCTTTTGCCCTTCGGTGACGAAAGTTATCGGCGCACGCTCGGCACCGAGATATTTACCAACGAGCATTTTGAACAAACCCGTCGTGCCACGACTTGCACCTGTGAAAATCTTTTCAAGTTTCGCAAACTGTTCATCGGTGGCGCGGTCGTCTATCCATAGAGCAGTGGTCCAGTTGCCACGCTCCATTTTGCCGGGGATGTCAAGCAACATCGCCACATTCAAACCCGACAAAAATGTCAGACCAGATTTACCTTTATCAATTCGCACGCCTAACCACGCCTGACAGTAACCCTCGGTTGGCGGATGTGCACCCAGCGAGACAACACACGGGCAAAACACTGTGCAGTTGCAATTGAGAATCAGTTCTCCCTCAATCGACCAAGTCTCTGCGTTTTTCTGTTCAATTTTTGTGTTCACTTTTTAATGCCTTTCGTGTTTGTTATTTCGTGAATAAACTCGCCAATACGGCGACTCCCCAAACAATTATTAATACTCCAAGAGGCAACGTAATTCGTCGGCCAATCACGGGAAACTTCTCGATCGCCATAACAGCGGCGCTGAGCACCATGAACCAAATGTTTGTCAGCCCGCCAACAAAAGCCAACAGCATTAGCGCCCAACAACAACCAACACAAGTTACACCGTGATGCAAACCCATTTTAAAACTTCCACTCACCCCGTCGCGCCAGTGACGAATAAAAAACTGCATCGGTGCAACACACTCTGATTGGCACTTCTGCTTGAGCGATGAAAACTGATACAAACCAGCAGTGATCAATAAACCGGCACTCAAAATTTTATTCAAACCATTTTGCGAGTCAAATAAATTGAGTTCAGCAATTGCCAACTGCAACGACGATGCAGCAAGTGCAAAGCCGAGCCAAATCACCGCATAACCAAAAACGAAAGCCCACCAAATTTGCTGTGAGGCATTGCTCGCAATACTGCGTAACGACATCAATACAGGCACTGCCGTCGTCGACATCATTACCAGTGTCATCAACGTCCACATTAAAAACACGCTCAATGATGCATGCGGAGCTGCATGCGATGATGCATGCGAATGCACGGTGCTACTTGTTGAAATGTGGTGCCGCAATAACAAAAACCAACCACTCGCGACCGACAGCATGAATAGTGGCCATGGCGAATTGGCGACTAATTTGCTTTGTATCACTAGCGATTACTATAGTTATCAAAGATGACTAAATGCAAACCGCAGCCAACTAATTCTTTGCTGCAGTTCAACTCAGCGGGTTTTGCCACGCTCCTTAATGCAAAACGTCATCAACTCGGATTATCAACACGCGAACTCGCCCAACGCGCAAAAATTTCGCAGCCATACGTCGTCGCACTCGAACGCGCTCGCAACACAAATTCAAAAACCAAAAAGACGCCGACACCCACGGTTGATGTCATCGCCCAGTTGGCTTTTGCGCTAAACATCGATGCCAATACTTTGTTCAACCAAGCAATGCAGATTTCAAGTCGCCATGTGTTGTTGATCGTCGACCACTCGGCGACTACTCCACTAGAGATTGTCAAACAAGCATCGATCAACCAACCACAAACCTGGCTTTGCGCCGAGAAGACAGGCGACATCGACCTGCGTCAAACAAAATCGCGACTCTATAAACCAGCAGACATCACACACGCATTAAACAGCGAATTGCAAAAGTTGCGCAGCAGAATCGCCAGCCAAACTCTTGGTTTAGTATTCAGCGAAACTTCTGGGGCAATGACCGAGTTTGACAACCCACAGGCTGTGCTCAAGTTTGAAAATAAGTGGGCAGATGTTGTTAACCAAGCAGTAACTGCGGCCGGCGCACAAGCGGCTTTCAATGTTTGCGTCTACAAAATCGCCGACCTCAATAAACTGACCAACCCAACAAAAGCAATCAACGAATTGTTTGAAGTGCATGATGAAGTGTGGTCGTACACGAAGTCAAAATTGACGCTTAGCCAAGACTGCAAACCCGAAATTATTAAACTGTTTAACAAGTAATTATTAACTAGCAACTAAACCGAAAAGAGAAAATCAGATGAACACACCGAATACGACTCGCGCTTTTACTGTCGGCAAAACCGAATCGGGCTGGGCACGCAAAATTGTCGATATGCCAATTGATCAGCTCGGCGAAGGCGATGTGCTGATTCAAGTCGAATTTTCTGGCATCAACTTCAAAGACGGACTCGCCAGCACCGAAGCAGGTCGCATCGCACGCATTGATCCACTAATTGGTGGCGTTGACTTGGCCGGCAAAATCGTTGAGTCGTCGAACCCAAATTTCAAAGTCGGCGACAATGTAATTGCCCATGGATATGACATTGGTGTTGCACATCACGGCGGGTTTTCGCAATACGCGCGAGTGCAATCAGCGTGGCTCGTACCGATGCCAAAAGGTCTCGACGCACGCACCGCAATGATGATTGGCACTGCGGGTTACACCGCAGCACTTTCAGTTGATGCACTTGAAAAAGCCGGCCTCAAACCAGGCACTGGCCCAGTTCTCGTAACTGGCGCCACTGGCGGCGTCGGTTCAGTCGCCGTCGGCATGCTCGCCTTGCGCGGCTACGAAGTTGTCGCCAGCACGGGCAAGCCAGAAACTGCCGAATGGCTTAAACAAATCGGCGCCAGCGAAATTATTGACCGCGC
>WLFB01000155.1 GCA_009703975.1 Actinomycetota bacterium
AAACCATCAACAGTTGCGTTGCTGCATTTGTAAGGCCCTTGAATATGCGTGATGCCATTAATCAGCACCGCTGAAGAAGTTGATGCGTATGCACCGCCGTCAAAAACCATACGAGATTCAATTCGCTGGATCACACCACTTCGTGTTGCGTGGTGACGAATCCAAATCTTTGCTGGGTGTCGGTGCACATGGCCGTAGAAAGACTCTTCACGACTGTATTGCATCTTTATTGGTCGACTCGTATGCAGCGCAAGTAATGCACAGTGCACTTGCAAACTGATGTCTTCTCTGGCACCAAATGCACCACCGACACCACCGAGAGTCAATCGAATCTTGTCGAGAGGCAAATTTAGACAAGCCGCAATCTGCTTTTGGTCTTCATGCAACCATTGAGTCGCAACGTACATTTCAACCCCAGCACCACCACTATCGGGTATCGCCAAAGCAGCTTCTAATCCAAGAAAGGCCTGATCTTGCATACCCATCTCATAAGTGCCTTCAACTATCACATCACCTTGAAGATTTTGATCGCCGGTAACAATTCGTTGGTGGCGAAAAAGATTTCCATCTGGGTGTATCTGTATCGTTTTCGGAAGTAGCGCAACTTCAGCATCCGTGATCGGCTCAAGAACTTCGTATACGACTTTTATTGCTGCAAGCGCTCGACGACAAGTTTCAGGATGGTCAGCAGCCACAGCGGCAATTGGTTCGCCAACATAACGCACGATTTCGCTGGCGAATACGGGTTGATCACTTGCAATAAGTCCATAAGTTTTCTTGCCTGGCACATCTTCTGCAGTAATAATCGCCTCGACACCTGCGATCTTGTATGCCGCTGAAAAATCAATACTAATTATGCGCGCAAACGGATGGGGACTGCGAAGTGTTGCTCCCCACAGCATGTGTTCGGCGTGCAAGTCAGATGAAAACTCAAACTTTCCTGAAACTTTTGCGGCTCCATCAGGACGAAGTGCCGATGCGCCGAGAATGTCGCGGCGCGTAGCTATTTTTGTTGCATTGCTCATTATTTGGCCGCTCTACGAGTGGCGACTGCAGTCTGTACGGCTTCAAATATACGACCGTAGCCAGTGCATCGACAGATGTTTCCGGAGATTGCTTCTTTGATTTCAATCTCACTGGGGCTCTGATTGTTGTCAAGCAAGTGCTCAATTGCAACAACTAGGCCGGGCGTACAAAAACCACATTGAACTCCACCTTCGGTGATGAAAGCATCTTGCACCTCGGTGAGTACGCCATCAGATGTGAGACCTTCAATAGTTTTGATCTCTGCGTCAATTGCCGTGGCAGCCATAACTAGACACGAACAAACTGCCTGACCATCCATGATCACAGTGCAACTGCCACATTCGCCTTGCTCACAAGCACCTTTTGATCCTGGTAGTCCGAGACGTTCACGCAATACATAGAGCAAACTTTCTCCAACCCAAGCGTCACGCACCTCGTGGTTTTTGCCATTGACTTTCAGGTTATAAATCTCAGTATTCGGCATCATTTGGTGTTCGCTCTCAGTAATAGACGACGAGACAATGTTGCAACAGCGTGACGTCGATACGCGGCTGTGCTTCGATGATCGTCAATTGGTTTAGATTCATTAGCGATACGGTCGCCGAACTCTTTCAACAGGCTTGGCGCAACATCAAAAACACTCTTCAAATCTATTTTTGTTGCCAACCATTGTTCTGTTTCGCGACAGCGAATAATAGTTGGACCAACCGCACCAAGCGCCACACTTACAGTGCCGAGTTTTCGGTCGATCACTAAGCAACACGAAGCAACTGAAATAACCATCGCGTTTCTTACACCGACTTTGGCGTATCCCTGCCAGCCATCAATGATCGGCAATGTGACTGAAACGATAAGTTCACCTGGTTGACGGTCATTGCGTTTAACGCCAATCATGAAGTCGTGTATCACAACATCGCGAGATGTCGTTTCTGTTCGTAAATTAACTTCAGCATCTAGTGCGCTAAGCACAGGCAATGCGTCGCCAGCAGGTGAGCACGTGCCGAGATTGCCACCTATTGAGCCAGCAGCACGAATTTGTGGCGAACCTACTGTGCGCGCTGCTTGCGCCAAAGCCGGAAACAACTCGGCGATCTCGCCGTGCTCCATTTTTTGATATGGCAAGCCAGCGCCAACAATCAATTTTGATCTGTCAGAGCTATGTGCATAATTACGAATTTCTTCAACACGTCGCAATGCAATTACATCTGTTGGTTTTCTGTGGTTAAAATTTATTTCAACCATCAGGTCAGTGCCACCTTGGATTATCTGTGCCTCTGGGTTAGCGCTACTAAATGCCAGAGCTTCTTTCAATGTCTGCGGAACGACCACCGTCACGAGACACCATCCCAATTCGAAAAGGCGTCAATCATCGCTTTGACATCACCAAGCGGATACAGAATCGGACAGGTCGCACCGTTCTTAAGATAGTGCGTGACGCGTTGTCTGGCTTCTGCTGGTGTACCACTCGCAGTGAGCATCTGCACAATCTCGTCAGGCACATGTTTTGACGCAGCAACAACTTGCTCATGCGTTGCTGGCCAAGTTAAAACTGAGCCAACTTTGTCAAGAATTGATTGAGGAACGCCCGATGCTTTCATAATGTGCGGTTGTTGCCCGAGATACTGCGTGACCATTTGGCGAGCCATATCAAGTGCGGTCTTTCGGTCTTCGTGCACACTGCAGACGACAAGTTGCGGTCGATCTATTGAATCAACCGATCTACCGACACGATCCGCGCCGATAGTTAATGCCTCCATAGCTTTTTGGTTGTATTCGGGTGAGACCAGATAATTCAGTACAACCCCGTCGGCGATTTCACCAGTTAACTCCATCATTTGCATGCCGGTAGCGCCAATATAAATTGGCACATCTTTTGCTCGACGCTCTTGATACACGTAATCAAGCTGAACGCCATCAAGATGCACAAACTCTCCATTAAAGGTGACGGTCTCGTTGTTTAAAAGTGCGCGCACAGCTGTAACTATTTCGCGCATCGCACGTAGCGGTTTGGCGCGAGAGATGCCAACTTTCTGAGCCAATGGATCCCACCAAGCACCGATTCCTAAAATAACGCGACCAGGAGCCAAGTCGTCAAGGGTTGAAAATGTTGCGGCAAGGCGAGCGGGGTTGCGACTCCAACAGTCGACGACTCCTGAACCCACTTTCAAGGTTGTCGTTACTGATGCGAATGCCGCCATTGGCACCGTAGCTTCACGAACTAACCGACTTTCCGCTTGCCATACCGCTTCGAAGCCTTTTGCTTCGGCATATTTCGAAAACTCCATACCCTCAGAGATCTTGTGTGCATCTTGCAGATAGAGCGCAACTCGCGCTGACTTCTTACTTGTATCTTGACTCATCAACTTGCCAACCTTTCATGTAAACGCGTTGCTTGTTCTGCTGCTTTTGCTCTTACTTCATTAATATCAACCTGCGTTGGCAGACCAGATTTTAAAACTTTAACTCCATCAATTTCGACGTCGGTTACCCCGATTCCGGTGGTGAAAGCCACATGCCAAGGACTGTCTGCGTGATCATAATCAAAAGTAACTCGGTCATTTTTCGCTTCAGGGAAAAGTTCGTAACTATTTTCTATCCAAGACCAAACAGTTGTTGGCGTCTCGGTGATTTCAAATTCGCGAAGTCGCGCATACGCCAATCTTGCCTCTTCAAGCATGTCGGCACCGATACCATCTGTGCCGATTAGAACTTTATTTTCAAGCGTGCTTGGTTTGGCGTATCCGACTGAGTTATTCATATTTGACCTGGGATTATGCACGATGTATCCAGAGAGTTTGCGATCAAGATGCACTGCGTGAATCAAAAGCCAGTTGTCTTTGCTTAGATTCTCTAGTCGCGCACCAGCATGCGAGTCGTCTAGCCCTTCGGCAACATGTATGTGTACACCAGTCTTATGTTTCGCTGCCAAATCGCTAGCCGCAACTAAAGTTTCATCACTACAAGTAAACGCAGCATGAGCTCCGACCATTCCGCGACCGCCCTCAGTTAAAAAACGATCACACTCTGCAAGGCCGCGTTTAGCAGCCTGAGTCATTTTCGAGATTGGTGAAATTTTTGAGTGTAAATTGCCACCGTCATCCCATCGGTCTGTGACGCCATAAC
>WLFB01000156.1 GCA_009703975.1 Actinomycetota bacterium
ACTTTGATTTCGCCAGCGAACTTGCGTGCTTTTTCACTTCGTTCAACCAACGAACTGAGTCACCAACCCATGCCGTATCTAAATTCGCACTGTTTGTAGTCTTTGCTGTTTTGCTGGGCTTGCAAACCGCCCAACATTCACGCGTTTCGATTCGAGATTCAATTCGAACAACTTCGAAACCTGAATTTTCGAGAAATATGCTGAGTGTCGCCACCGAAAAATGCGAACAGTGGTCGGCGATCAGCAACTTAAACGGGTCTTTTGAGCAATCCGGAACCGCTATAACGAGATGCCCGTTTTCGTTCAACATTGCACCTAGCAATTTCATTGTCTCAATCGGTGAAACGAGATGTTCAAGTGAATGCGACATCGAGATCAAGTCAAATTTCAAATTTCTATCAAGTTCGCCAACAAGAAGTTTTTTGAAGTTCGGTATTGCTGATAGTTTTTTCAACTCGCGATCATCAAGGTCAAAACCAAAAAGATTAAAATCGCTTCTTAGCTTTGCGAATGACCAAAGCAATGTGCCAGCGCCGCATCCAAAATCAAGAACTGCGCCGCCCTGTTTGGTTTGGCTCGTTTTGACTACTGAATCAACAAACAGATCTCCGCGACCAGAAGCAGAACCATCGATAAACACTGTTTGGTCGTTGTCGCTGGTCTGATAATAAGACGCATAATCGCTATAAATTTCGGAAGCAGATTTCTGCCACTCATCATTTACTTCGGCCTGCGGAAACCCGCAATCTTTACAAATAGCGATGTTCAAGCCACGACGCCATGGTTTAACGTCTGAAGTGATCGTGCGAAAATCGGAGAACGAAGGCTCTCTGACCAGATTTTTGCTCTCGCAATAAATGCACTTCATCGATCTAAAACCTTAGATATTAAAGATTGATATAAAAGAAAGATATAAAAACTAGATCTAAGAATTAAACGCAAGTTAAAGCGTTCGACAAATTCTAGAAATTTTTAAGAGTTTTGGATTTTGATTTCGATGTCAACGCCGGCAGGAAGCTCTAAACGTTGAAGACTGTCAATTGTCTTGGCGTTTGGATCAACAATGTCAATCAAGCGTTTGTGAATCCGCATCTCAAAATGTTCACGTGAGTCTTTGTCAACGTGTGGACCACGAATAACTGTGAAACGATGCTTATCAGTCGGTAATGGAATCGGTCCACGCACCGTCGCACTCGTGCGAGTCACCGTTTCAACGATTTTCTTTGCAGATTCGTCAATGTTCTGGTGATCGAACGCCTTAAGACGGATGCGGATGCTTTGTGCCATCAGTGTGAACCGGTTCTAAAACGATCTACTTGAGGATCTTCGTTACGCGACCAGCACCAACAGTGCGGCCACCTTCGCGAATTGCGAATCGAAGACCTTCAACCATGGCGATTGCCTTGCCGAGTTCAACAGTCATTGAAACATTGTCGCCAGGCATAACCATTTCTGTGCCTTTTGGAAGTTCAACGGTGCCCGTTACGTCAGTTGTTCGAAAGAAGAACTGAGGTCGGTAGTTATTAAAGAAAGGCTTATGACGACCGCCTTCTTCTTTCTTCAATACGTATACCTGACCTTCAAAGTTTGTGTGCGGGGTGATTGAACCTGGCGCACATAACACTTGACCGCGCTCAACATCTTCTTTCTTTGTTCCACGAAGAAGAGCACCAATGTTGTCGCCTGCTTGACCTTCATCAAGCAACTTGCGGAACATTTCTACTCCGGTGCAAACAGTCTTTTGTGTGTCACGGAGTCCAACGATTTCAATTTCGTCTCCGGTGTGAACTTTGCCTTGCTCAACTTTGCCAGTTACTACTGTTCCACGACCAGTGATCGTAAACACGTCTTCAATTGGCATCAAGAATGGCTTGTCAAGTTCACGCTTTGGCTCTGGGATCGAAGCATCACATGCAGCCATAAGCTCCATGATCTTTTCTTGCCATGCTGCATCGCCTTCGAGGGCTTTGAGAGCCGAGACGCGAACGACTGGGCAATTCTTGCCGTCGAACTCATATGAAGTGAGCAAGTCACGAACTTCTTCTTCAACGAGTTGCAACATGTCTTCGTCATCAACTGAGTCTGACTTGTTGAGTGCGACAACGATGTATGGCACACCAACTTGGCGAGCAAGGAGAACGTGCTCACGAGTTTGTGGCATCGGACCGTCAGTTGCGGCTACTACCAAGATTGCACCGTCAACCTGAGCAGCACCGGTGATCATGTTCTTGATGTAGTCAGCGTGACCTGGCATGTCAACGTGTGCGTAGTGACGCTTCTCGGTGTTGTACTCAATGTGAGCGATAGAGATTGTAATACCACGAGCTTTTTCTTCTGGTGCCTTGTCAATTTGATCGAAAGGCGTGTAATCAGCAAGGCCCCTGCTTGCTAGTGTCTTTGAGATCGCTGCAGTAAGTGTTGTTTTGCCGTGGTCAATGTGACCCATCGTTCCGATGTTTACGTGTGGCTTGACGCGCTCAAATTTCGCTTTACTCATTGTTCTTCTCCCTATTTATTGTCTTAATTGTCGGTGTCTATAGTTATTTCTGAAACTTTGGCTTGCTTGACTATTCGCCACGCACGCGCTTGATGATTTCTATTGATATTGCTTCGGGCACTTGCTGATACGAATGAAACTGCATCGTATAAGTCGCACGCCCTTGTGTGCGAGAACGCAGGTCTGTACTGTATCCGAACATTTCGGAAAGCGGAACCTGCGACTTGACGATTTGTGCATTGCCGTTTGCTTCCATGCCTTCAATACGACCTCGACGGCTTGAAAGGTCGCCTATCACATCACCCATGTAGTCCTCTGGAGTAACAACTTCGACGGCCATAATCGGCTCAAGAAGAACAGGCTTTGCAAGTTGGGCTGCCTTACGAAATACCATCTGACCAGCAATTTTGAATGCCATTTCGCTTGAGTCAACATCGTGGTACTGACCATCCATAAGTGAAACTTTTACGTCAACCGTTGGGTAGCCAGCAAGGACGCCGTTATCTAATGCCGATTGAATACCTTGGTTCACTGGCTGAATGTATTCACGCGGAATTCGTCCGCCGGTGATTTCGTCTTCGAATTGATAACCGCCGCCCGGGCCACTTGGCTCGATCGTTACTTTTACAACTGCGAACTGACCCGAACCACCAGTTTGTTTGATGTGTCGGTATTCAATGTTCTCAATTTTCTTCGTAATCGTTTCGCGATACGCAACTTGCGGCTTACCAACAGTTGCATCAACAGCGAACTCGCGTTGCATGCGGTCGACAAGAATTTCAAGGTGCAACTCACCCATTCCTGAAATTACAGTCTGACCGGTTTCAATGTCTGTACGCACACGGAAAGTTGGGTCTTCATCTGACAGCGACTTAAGCGCTTTACCAAGTTTGTCTTGGTCGTTCTTGGTTTTTGGCTCAATCGCCACGTGGATAACAGGCTCAGGGAAAATCATTCGCTCTAAAATGATTGGGTTTTCGCGATCACAAAGAGTGTCACCGGTTGTTACGTCTTTGAAACCAAGACCAGCAACAATGTCACCAGCCATCGCGAATTCAATATCTTCGCGTTGGTTTGCATGCATCAACAGCAAACGACCGACACGCTCGCGCTTTTCTTTGACCGAGTTATAAACCTCGTCACCCTTGGTGATCGTTCCCGAGTAAACACGGAAATACGTCAAGCGACCAAACGGGTCAGCAACAATTTTGAATGCCAAAGCGGCAAATGGGCCCTTTTCGTCGGAGTCACGAGTGATATTTTCATCACCTTTAATGTTTGTACCAACTGCAGCTGGAATGTCAAGTGGGCACGGCATGTAATCAACAACCGCATCCAACATTTGTTGTACACCTTTGTTCTTAAACGCTGAACCGCAAAGAATTGGCACGAAGCTGAAAGCCAGAGTTCCCTTACGAATACCCATTCGCAAATCTTCTTCGCTCAAGTCATCATTGAGAAGGAATTTCTCCATCAGCTGTTCGTCTTCAGAAGCAACAAGATCTAATAGTTCGGCGCGATACTCTTTGGCTTTGTCGAGATAGTCAGCAGGAATCTCTTCTTCGTGATATTCGGAATCCTTCTCGTCGCCATCCCAGACGATTGACTTCATTTTCACGACGTCAATCAAACCT
>WLFB01000157.1 GCA_009703975.1 Actinomycetota bacterium
ATTGCATATTCAATGGTCGTCTACGCCTTCACGCTCGCGCCAGTTGGCTATGTCGCCACGATGCGCGAATCAAGCGTGGTTATTGCTGCACTAGCCGGATGGAAATATCTTAAAGAAGATGACCACAAGCGCCGACTCATTTCGGCAACAGTTGTCGTACTGGGTCTAATCGTGCTTGTTGCTGGAAGATAATTTAAATCGTTTTTAATACCAAGTATTTATTTGACTAGCTCAAATACTCTCGAGCCCATTTTATTGAGAGCACTTGTTTGTGAATCACTGCCGCAACCCAGTGCACCAAACAGCGTCTTCGTTCGCATAAACGTAATAATCAAGTTCTGAGTCGGAAACCCCATCGCTGACTGACCACAAGCACCGACTGCTTCAAACATATCTAATGGTGCATTTTGATGACGCGGACCGATTCGAGTTTGAGCATTCGCCGAAGTTGATTTGGTTGTGCCTGCGCGATTTAACCACCACAAAAGTCCGTAGTTTTGGTTGAGCGCACTTGACGAAGTTCGAGCGTCATTCACAAACTCTGCCGACAAAATTTGTTTGTTATTCCATTTGCCGTTTTGCAGATATAACTGAACGAGTTTTGCTAAATCTCGACACGAGGTTTCCCAAAACGCAAACATAAACATATTTGAACCACCGTCTTCTGAAAATTTTGATTTCATCCCGAGCGGAGTAAGCAGATTCTCTTTCGCAAATGATTTAACCGAGCCACCCACGGCTCTTTCAAGCACAGTCTCAAGAACTTGTAAAGTCGTATTTGTGTAGCGCCATTCTGAACCCGGAGTTGTTTCCTGGCCAATATTTATCGCAATTAACTCATTATCCGCCAGAGGGTTGCCATTTAAGACTTCACGGCGTCCAGACGTCATTGACAATAATTGCCGAATTGTTATTGACTCACTGGCAGTCCCCTTCCACTCTTTGATGAAGTCAGAAGCTTTTTGATCAATGTTCAATTTTTTTTGAGTTTGCGCAATACCAATTAAGGTTGCAGTTACCGACTTCATGGTTGAGAAACCTTCGGACAGCGTCTGAGGAGTTCTGTCTCCCCAGTACCACTCTCCAACAATTGTTTTGCCTTCTTGCACGACCATGCATGATGCCGACTGTGCACCAACTTCGGCTGCCAACGCTGCATACTTTGGATTAGCCCCAACTGATTGACGCGGAGTGTCTGAAGCTGAGTTGCTTGCTGTTAACGGAAAATTTGAGTACCCAATAAAAACTACGGCAGCAAGCGCAACGACTCTGAATCCGTAACGAAACATAGTTAAGACTAAACCATAATTTCAACTAGAACTAGCTACAAGAACTAAAAAGCTATTTAGAAATAAATGATTTTTTCAGCCGCTGCTTCGGCCAAATCTAAATCATCAGTGTAAGCGCCAGTTGAGAGATATTTCCATCCGCCATCGCAGACGATAAATACAATCACGGCCTCGTCATTTGAAGATGCATCAAATTCACCGGCAACTTTCAATGCGCCAGCCAAAGATGCACCGGAAGAAATACCAGCGAAGATTCCACATTCACGTACGAGCCGTCTTGTGCACTCGATACTTTCTCGCGGTCGCACAACGCGTTTTCGGTCGAGGATATTTCTGCCATGCCACTTTTCAAATACAGGTGGAATGTATCCGTCATCTAGATTTCGCAAACCTTCAACTCGCTCACCGATCGGTGGCTCAACTGCAATGATTTTTACATCTTTATTTTTTTCTTTCAAATACTTTCCGACACCCATGAGCGTGCCAGTTGTGCCAAGACCTGCGACAAAGTGCGTCACCTCTGGGCAATCGCGCCAAATTTCTGGGCCAGTTGTTTCGTAATGCGCAAACGGGTTCGACTCGTTTTCGTATTGGTGCAAAAAACACCAATCTGGATTTTGTAAGGCCATCGCTTCGGCGCGTTTCACGGCACCATTCGAGCCTTCACCACCTGGAGTAACAATTATTTCTGCACCAAAAACTGCAAGCATTTGCCGACGCTCGATTGAAACATTATCTGGCATCAAAATTGTGATTGGATATCCCTTGATCTGCGCAATTGCCGCCAATGCAATACCTGTGTTGCCAGATGATGGCTCGATTATTCGCTGACCGGGCGAAAGTTTGCCATTTTTTTCGGCTTGCTCAATCATCGATTTGGCGATGCGATCTTTAACCGAACCGAACGGATTTTGATTCTCAAGTTTCGCCAACAACCTCACGCGAGGATTCGGCGACAAATTAGATACATCAACGAGCGGAGTGTTACCAATTAGATCAAGCACATTTTCGTTAGTTACCATTTCTTAAAGATACCTGACTAATTCAGTCGGATTTATCATTGTGACGCCAAACCGCTCGCGCGACCAAGCTGACCGATCTGACCGATCTTTTTATGCCGAAATTATTTGGCTTTCTGAAATTTCGCCATCAATTATTCGATAACTGCGAGTTTCTGGCTCGGCACGTTTTAATCCAATAATCACATAATGCCAAGCAGGATCAGGTGCTTGCGCCACATCGGTCGGGCTCGGATACGGCTCGGTGTGAGTGTGACTGTGCACTACCCCGATGATTGCGAGACCGCGTTCTTCGGCGTCGCGCTCAATTCGCAAGTGATCTTTTGGATCAACCGTGTAAATAATTTTGCTTTCAGCCGTGTTGCGACATGGGTGAAACTCTTGTGCAATGTCACTTCCAAACTCGCCCACCAGAAAGCCACAACACTCAAGTGGCGTCTCAGTCATCGCCAATTCTGCGATTTGTCTAATCAAAGAAGATGGGATAACGATTTGCGCTCGTTGGTTTAAGTTCGACATTGCCTCAAAATGCTACAGGTACGCTTTAACAACGATATGAAACTTGCGCTTTGAAACTAATGCTGTGAAAAAAGACTCCCCTGAGATAATCGCGAGCAACCGCAAAGCCCGTCACAACTACACGATCATTGATGTAATAGAAGCCGGAATCGTCTTGCATGGCAGCGAAGTAAAAAGTTTACGCGAAGGGCAAGTGCAGATTGCCGAGGCTTACGCCCATGTGATCCGCGGTGAAATGTGGCTCGAAGGTGTGCATGTCGCTGTCTATAGATTTAGCCACGGCGTCGGGTCTCATGAGCCGATGCGCTCGCGCAAACTTTTATTGCATCGCGAACAAATTCGCCGACTGCAAGAACGCATGGCAAAAGAACGCCTGACACTTGTGCCATTATCTATGCTGTTAAAAAATGGCCGAGTGAAAGTCGAACTTGCACTTGCAAAAGGTCGCCAAAAAGAAGATCGACGACAAGCAATCGCCGAAAAAGAATCGAAACTCGAGATGCGCCGTGAAGCTGGTCGCCAACGCAAAGGCACTAGCACTCAGCCAGGTGGCCGTTCGTCGCGTCGCGATGACGACTAATTAGAAGAGTTTACTAGACGCTTTAACTAACTTCTGATTCAAGAACTATTTGCCATGTGCTACTAGCAGTGGCTCTAGAACTGCGAACATTTCCTCAGCTATTTTCTTGTTGCCAATTTCGTCAATATGCGCCCAGTCGAAAAATGGACTTGAACCTAATTCGTCCAAAATCTTGGTGGCATCTATTATTTTATTAGTAGCAGTTGCGTAACTGATGAATTCATTTTCAATGGATTGCATGTCCGACCATTTTTGTCGCACTTTGCCAATATCGCTTGCTTTTGTATAAGTCAGTAAATTTGGCTGCAAAATATGGACAAATGTCGCGCCTTTCTCTTCGACAAACGTTCGAGCACGTTTGTCAAACGAAAACCAATTGTCGACTACTAATTGTTTTGCTTGCGACCCCAAAAACTCTTGCCCAATACCTCGGCTCTCTAGATAAATGGTCGGCGCTAAATATCTAATAAACCAAGATCTGTTCTCAAGTTCAGAAGTGATCTGATTAATTTGCCTCCAAGGAGTCTGGTTATTTTTGAGATTCAAACCCGAGTCATAGACCTTCTCAAGATCATTCACCCCATCATAAAATATGACAATATCGTCGTCCCCTAGTTTCGGAACCGACTTCAAAATTTTGAACTGGTTTTCGATTCGTATTCCTTGTATTCCGAAATTTAGAACATCAGCATCAATTCCATCAGCAAGAAGCATTGCTTGAAG
>WLFB01000158.1 GCA_009703975.1 Actinomycetota bacterium
TCGCACACCCCACAACACTTGTCGTTGCGTTGCACCGAAAGTTGTTGCTGCCTCGACTGATTCGTTGTTGACTTGGCGGATACCAAGACTCGTTAACCGAATGCCTGGCGGAATTGCGTATACAACCGCTGCGACAATGCCCGGCACTGGACCAACCGAAAAAATCATCACAAACGGAATCGCGTAAACAAGATTTGGAATCGTTTGAAACGCATCGAGCACAGGTGCAATGATCGCTTCAATTCGCGGACGACGGCCGAGCCAAATCCCAAGGGGCAACGCAATTAAAATTGAAATGACCACTGCAACAACAGTTTGCGCGAGAGTGTCGACCGAATCTGGCCATCTGCCTGTCAACCCAATAAATGTGATGCCACCAGCAGTCATTAACGACAACTTCCAGCCCGCAACATAATAAGAAAACGCGCTAGCGATAACCACAATTGCCTGCCAAGTAATCGTCTCGTTGAACAGAGTTTGTGCACGCACAAGAATCTCGCGCACAATAAAATCATTGAACGGTCTAGTTACAACATCAAATGTTGTGCGAAACCATTTGAACCCAGTATCAATTGGGTCAGCGAACGAAGTGCCCCACGAAAACGGAAACTCGATCCAACCAAAAACACGGCCGATAACTGCCACTACGGCAAGGCAGATTAGACCTATATATAAGGTATTCCGTTTGATGCGGATTCTTTGCACGCCGGGTGTTGAAACGAGCGACATGCTGACGCGATCAAGCACGAGTGCAACTGCGACAACTGCCAAACCAACAATCAACCCGCGACCAGATTCGAGACGGCGCACCGACTGATTAATCTCTTGACCCAGACCACCTGCGCCGACCAAAGTCGCGATCACGACAATGCCAAGCGCCATCATCACGGTTTGATTGATGCCCGTAATAATTGACGGCACCGCCAAAGGCAACTGTACTTTTGCAAGAACTTGTCGCCTTGTTGCGCCAAACATTTGCGCGGCTTCGATCGCAGACTTTGGCACTTGTTGTACCCCGAGTGCTGTGAGTCGAACCATCGGTGGCAACGCGTAAATGACGGTGGCAATTGCGGCCGGTGCCGGGCCGATACCAAAAACTAAAACAATTGGGATTAGATAAACGGTTGCAGGCACAGTTTGCATGCCGTCAAGAATCGGGCGCAAAATTGATTCGCACCGTTTATTAAGCGCAGTCAAAACTCCAAGTGGAACGCCGATCACGACACATATCAATACCGAAACAGCCATCAACGAAATCGTGATAATACTTTCAGACCAAACACCAACAATGCCTGGGTAGATAACAGCAAACGCAGTGAAGGTTGCTAGACCCCATCGACGTGTGCGAGCGACAACGACAAACACAACAATCGCCGGAATAAACCAAGGCAACCAAGTAAAAAATGATTCAACACAGTTGAGACCAAACTCAACGACCGAAATCAATGGATTGAAGAAGAACTTAAATGACCAATTGCTGCTGCGATTCTTGCGAACCCATGATTGCACACCAGTAATTGGCTCGGCAAGACCGATGTTTAGCGATTCTGGAAACCCGCGAGTACCAAATGTCTGAGCGGCGATAATTAAAACAAGTAAGCCGCCGATTCGGCTTTTCATTTTTGTTCAGCCTGCAAAATCTTGGCAACACTTTGGCGATCGACAATGCCGATTGCGTTGTTACTCGCATCTGTAACTGTGATCGCTTCATCGCCCTCAAGCAACATTGGAATAATCATTTCAATTTTTGCAGTAGCCATCACGGTGCGACCATTTGTGGCTGCGGTACCTGCGACAGTTACTGTCTTGACGCTCAACACTTTTGCGCGTGGCACATCGTTGACGAACTCACGAACATACGGTGTTGCTGGCGACGAAACTATTTCTTCAGGGGTGCCAACTTGATCGAATGACCCATCTTTCATAATCGCAATTCGATCGCCAAGTCGCAGTGCTTCGGCAAAGTCATGAGTAATAAACACAACCGTGCGTTGCATTGTTTTTTGCAATCTAATTAGTTCGTCTTGCATTTCTTTACGAATTAGTGGGTCAAGTGCAGAAAATGGTTCATCGAACAACAAAATCTGTGGGTCAACGGCGAGCGCACGGGCAAGACCAACGCGCTGTTGCATGCCACCAGAAAGTTGTTGTGGATAATGATTAGCCCATCCATCAAGACCAACTGTCTTTAAAATCTCAGTTGCCTTTACAATTCGCGTCTGCTTGTCAACTTTCTGCACTTCAAGACCGTAAGCGATGTTGTCAATTACCTTTCGATGTGGAAACAAACCAAAGTGTTGAAATACCATCGACATTCGACCCCGCCGAACTTGGCGCAATTGCTCTTCGTCCATCGCTAATAAATTGTCGCCATCGAGAAACACCCCACCTTGTGTTGGTTCGATGAGTCGCGATAAGCAACGAATCAAAGTTGATTTACCTGACCCAGACAAACCCATCACCACAAACGTCTCGCCACGTGCAACGCTGAACGAAACATCGCGAACTGCAACTGTTTGCTGAGTCTGCTGCAATATCTCATGTCGGCTCACACCGGTTTTGGCTAGTTCAATGGCTCGACTTCCATCTCCTGGGCCGAAAACTTTCCAGATGCTACGCAGATCTAACGCTGGTAAATCCCCCGATTTCATTTACGAAATATTAGTGCGCCCTATCGGTTGCAGACCAAAATTGCTAAGGTAAAGCGAAGCCTCATTCGGGGCACAATCCAAATTAAGGGGATAAATATGGGATTACAGAACAAAAAATTTACCGTCGGTTTGTTTGCCGTCGGAGCATTGTTGTTTGCCGCATGTGGTGGCAGCGATAGTGCAACCGAGGCTGTTAGTGAAGATACGACGGCAGCGGCGGCAGAGGCAACAGCAGGACCAGCATGTGCGGGTACTGAGACGATCAAAATCGCACGCAACAACTGGACTGCCTCGGCGATTGAAGTCGAAATTGTTAAACAACTGATTGAGAAAAACTTGTGCAACCCAGTTGAGATCGTCGACATTGATGAGAACGCGATGATTCCTGGCATGTCAACTGGCGATATTGACGCCAACGTTGAAGTTTGGCCATCGGGTTTCACTGCTGAAGAGCAAGCATTTATTGATGACGGTTCGGTTGTCAACATGGGTGAACTCGGCGCGATTGGCAAAATCGGCTGGTTCGTTACACCAAACGCACTTGAGCAGTTTCCACAACTTTCAACTTGGGAAGGTCTAAAAGATCCAGCAGTTGCCAAGGCATTTGCAACCGCAGCGACTGGTTCAAAAGGTCGCATGTTGGCGATGGATCCATCATTCTCTGGCTACGAAGAGCAACTTGTCAAAAACTTGAAACTTGATTTCAAAGTTCAATACTCGGGTTCCGAGGCAGCAACTCAAGCAGAAATTATTGCGCTGACTGAAGCAAAAAAACCAGTGATCATGTATTACTGGATGCCATCGGCAGCAGTTGGTAAGTACGGCCTAATCAACATTGTGTTGCCAAAAGCAACGGTTGACTGTGCAGCTGAAGCTGACAAGTGCGACGGTGACTATCCAGAAGATGTATTGTTCAAAGTTGCATCAGCAAAACTTGAAGCTAAAGATGCAAATGTCTTTAAGTTCTTCAAGAACTACAAGATGACAACTGATGATCAGCTAGCAACATTGCCAGCCGTCGAAATCGACAGTCGCCCTGCAGCAGAAGTTGCCGCAGAATGGATCGCAGCAAACGAAGCAGTTTGGTCGGCCTGGTTCAAATAAGAACGGTTTAAGTAAAGAATAACTAATTATTGATTAGAAACGGCGGGCCTTAGGGCCCGCCGTTTTTATCTCATCATGATCGAAAGTGCACTGAATATGGCCTCTTCGCTAATCAACTATGACCCGACGATGCTGGCGCCACATGACTGGGGTTTCCCGGTTCCAATCGCCTACGGACCAGGTCGCTTATCTGAGATCGGGCAGCGATGCGTTGCGCTCGGCATTCGTAATCCTCTAATCGTCACTGATCGCGGTAGTCGCAATCTTGAATTTATTTCTCGCCTACGAATGTTTCTCGGCGAATCTGGTTTGAAGTCGGCATTGTTTTTTGAGATCTCACCTAACCCAATCGACACAGAAA
>WLFB01000159.1 GCA_009703975.1 Actinomycetota bacterium
CTATTGCGGCTACAAGTACGGTTGCAAAAGCAGACTCAAATAGTCCGCATGCCGTGGTTGACGAATACGGCGCAGTCGTTGACAAAACAATCATTGCTGGGGTGATTGTTCAACAAAATGGTGCACCCAGCAGCTCTGATTCTTGCCAGTGGTCACCTTCTTTGGTTCGTGACTCTGGCCAAGGCGCAGGTGACGAAGTAACAAAACGAGTTGGCTCAGTAAGTTTTCGACTTTACGATCGTGTCTGCGAAGGTGAAGCAACGACTTACTATTGGATTCCAGAAATCTCAACCGAACAAATTGCGCGCTCCGCAGCCAGTGTTGTTTACGATTTGATACCCGCACCATTCGGCGAATTCGCTCCGCCGGCGCGTCAAGGATTAATCAACATCGGCACTTGGTTTTGGGTTGAGCCAACCGTATGGCAGCCAAAATCTGTGACTGCGTGGGTTCCAACACCAGAGGGGCCAGTCTCTGTAACCACCACTGCCACACCTACGAAACTCGTTTTTCATCCAGGCGATGGATTTCGGGGCATGGGCGACAAAACTTGCACAGGTCCAGGCCAAAAATGGATTGACATGATGGGTGATTCCTTGCCTTCAACATGTATGTACTCGTATCGGCATTCATCGGCTGTTAATTCAAGTGGTCTTTTTTCGGCAAGTCTCTCAATTATTTGGCGCGTGGCATGGCGTTCAAGCACAGGCGCATCGGGAACCTTGCCCAACGTAAGCACAGGCTCCTCACATCAAATGAATATCCGCGAATTTCAAGCCCTGGTGACTTCGTAAACCCATACCTTTTAAGGTCATTGAGCCTCGGTTCAACCACACCTTCTAACAAAATAAGAGCCAGCCAATTATTAGGAAACATGGTTTCAAGTTGCTACCCTTTACAAAGCGCTTTCGATCATGTCTGCGTAATTCAAATAACAAGAAAGAAGTACAAGCTATGCCAACCGGTACCGTGAAATTTTTCAATGACGAAAAGGGTTACGGATTTATCTCGCGCTCTGATGGAGAACCAGATATTTTCGTTCACTTCTCAAACATTGAAGGCACCGGGCGTCGCACCCTTGTTGCAGGCCAAGAAGTCGAGTTTGAACTCGGCCAAGGTCGCAAGGGCACCGAAGCCAACAACGTCCGCGCTATCTGAGTAACGCGCGTTAGCGCTTCTCGTACTCGTCAAATTTTTTGACTGGTGCGTTTCATCTCATTAGTTAGGTTCACCACCATTTAATGGTGCGTGTATTCGTTATGCCCCGCTAGAGTGCGGGGCGTGTCAACATCAAAAGAACAGATCCTTATTGACCGTCGCTATGCGGCCGTCTTGTCAACAATCTCAGATGATTCGCTTGCCGAATTGGCGAGTAATCTTCCCGAGAAATTGCGGGATCCATTTGCTAAAGTCGCCGGCTTACCAGCCGGCGCACTTAGTACGAAAGAAGGCCTTGGGGCCAAAATTCGTACTGGTTTCGTCTCTCGAAAGTCATTCATTGATGTAGGTATTTTGCTCAGTGAGCCTTGCACCGAACATTGCATCGAGGCACTCGGCAGCGCCGCTGATGACCCGAATATCGAACATTTGCGCTCAACTTTGCCAGAAGCGATTGAGAAGTTTGGTCTAGATGCAACTCGCTTAATGGCGATTCAATACTCCGCAAGTTTGAATGGTTTCAAACAGTTGATCATGCAAGATGAAAGATTCATGGTGCCGAAAACCGGAAACACCATTGCTGCTTCTGCATTAATTGCAGCCAAACCAGACACCGCTGAAAGTCAAGAAAAACGCCGCGCAAGACGAGAGCGTCAAGAAAAAGAACGTGAGACAAAACGCGTTGCTGAACTTCAGCGACGAAAAGCACGCAATCGGGTTTAAGAATGGCTTCAGCTCGTTTAGGGTGCGTTGACGGTCGTGCAGTTTTCATAACCACTTCGCTGACCGGTTACATCGACATCGAAAAAGTATCTGGTGGCAAATTATCAAGCGACCCGATGGCATGCTTCGAGAATTGGGTTGAGGTTTGCAAAGTTGCAACAAATTTAAGTCAAGCTGACGAGTCAAGTGCGCTCGCACTTGATGCCAATAAACTTGAATGCCCCGTGCCAAGACCTCGGCAGATTTTCGCGATAGGCATCAACTACAAAGCCCATGCTGCCGAAATGAATAACCCGTTGCCAACTCAACCTTTGGTGTTTACAAAGTTCCAGAGTTCGCTGAACAGCCCGAATGGCGCAGTGACACTTGTTGGCGAAAAATGTGACTTCGAGGCAGAGCTTGTGGCCATCATTGCCAAAGGTGGTCGAAATATTTCGGCCAGCGAAGCATGGGGTCACGTTGCTGGTTTGTGTGTCGGCCAAGATGTTTCAGATCGTGCTTTGCAATACGCCAATACTCCACCGCAATTTAGTTTGGGTAAAAGTCGTGCTGGGTTCACGCCAATTGGCCCGTGGATAACCGACGCCGCATCACTTACGACTCGCGGCAACCTCGAGATGACTTGTCGTGTCTCTGGCGAAATAATGCAACACACCCAAACTGACGACATGATTTTTGAGATCCCCGAAATTATTAGTTATCTATCGTCTATCTGTGAATTGTTTCCAGGGGACGTCATTTACACCGGAACCCCATCGGGTGTCGGCGCAGGCCGAACACCTCAGAGGTTTCTACGCGCGGGCGACGTGATCGAAACAACGATCCAAGATCTCGGCACACTAATTAATAAATGCATCTGATCATCACTCGCTAAACTTTCAACATGGCCTGCACAATTATCGCTGAATGTTGCCAAAACCATAACGGGTCGCGAGAAATACTCAAACAAATGGTGCATGAAGCGGCAGAGTCTGGTGCAGATTATGCAAAAATTCAGGCGTTGCGCTCAACCGAACTATCTCAACGAGAACGTTTTGAGAATGGCATCACCGACACAGACGGAACTGTCAGAGCCATAAAGCGACCTTACGAAGCCGAGCGAGAACGTCTTGCAAAACTAGATCTCTCTGACGCCGACGAGCAGTGGTTTGCTGACGAATGCAAGCGGGCAGGAGTCAAGTCAATGATTACGGCATTTACCCGCTTCTCGACACAACGTTTTGTTGCTGCTGGTTTTGACGCAGTAAAGGTCGCCAGTTACGACTGCAAATCTGTCGCGCTGCTGCAAGAAGTAGCAGCCAACTTTAAAACTGTCTACATATCGACGGGTGCCACACTTGATGAAGAAATCTCAACAGCCTCAAAAATTTTCGTAAGAGGTCAGGCTTCGTTTCTACACTGCGTAACTATCTATCCAACGCCACTTGATCAATTACACCTAAATCGAATGGCTTGGATGAAACAATTTTCAAATCAAGTTGGCTTCAGTGACCACACGGCGCCAGCATCTACAGATTTGCGTGCATCTAAGTTGGCTATCACACTTGGTGCCGACGTACTTGAGCGTCACTTCACTATTTTGGAACCGCATGAAACACGAGATGGTGCCGTTTCGGCAACGCCTAAACAAATGCAAGAACTTAGAGATTTTTCATTGCTCTCCGTAGACGAACGTAAAGCAAAACTCGATCACGAGTGGCCAGAGTGGCAAATCGGACTCGGCCAAGATATTCGACCACTTTCACCGACCGAACTTCTAAATCGCGATTATTACGCTGGTCGGGTTGCTGCTTGGGTTGACGGAGAACAAGTTTCAAATATTTAATCAGATTGCGCCAGCAAAATCTGCACTTTTATAGATGTCGAAGCAGCTCTTCAACTACAAGTGTTCGAGTTGTGGCAACTGCTTGCTCAGTCCATCCCCCAATGTGTGGGCTGACGACGACATTCAAGTTCTGAGATATCGCTCTTACCAATGGCGAATCATGCGACGAAAAATTGTCCGTGTTTTCACCAACTAGAACGTCCACCCCAACTCCATAGAGTTTTCCGGCTTTTAATGCCTCGACGATGGCCAACTCGTCCAAAACTTCACCCCTAGAAGTATTGATAAGTACAGAACCGTTTTTCATCTTCGAGATTTGTGTGTCAGTTATTAGTCGGTGTGTTTGTTCATTAAGAGGAACATGAATACTGACTACATCCGCCGTCAATAGCA
>WLFB01000016.1 GCA_009703975.1 Actinomycetota bacterium
AATGCCGAAGCACGAGTTTGGGTTAGCGCAGTTAAGGCGATGGTTCCAGAGCGTGTTTGTAAAATCATTGACGAAGCGATGCAAGTTTTTGGTGCGACTGGTATTTCACAGTGGACACCGCTCGCCAGAATGTACGCAGGTCAACGCACCTTGCGTCTCGCTGACGGCCCGGATGAAGTGCATTGGCAAGTAGTTGGTCGCGCAGAGCTCGCCCGCTATGAAGGCCTTGAACCACTGCCAAAATACGGCACTCGGGACGGACTCTTCACTGGACCGTGATCGTTTCAACTTAGTGTTTTACACTATTGGTGCTACTTTTATCCGAACTAAAAATCGACTACTAAATAAACAACTAATCATTTGGGGGAAATTATGGATCCAGCAGTAAGCACTTTTGGTCTCGCGCCAATGTCGAACACAGTTTCTGGCCCAAATGTCGCCGTGACACTTGCGCAATATGTAACGCCGCTGGGTTCTCGTGCATTTATTATCACGGATGCCGGAATAACAGCAACTGGAATCGTCAAACCGATTACCGACGCGTTGACAACTGCAGGCATGAAGTGGCAAGTGTTTGATCAAGTTTCACCAAATCCAACCGACATCAATGTTGCTGCCGGAGTGGCAGCAATAAATAAGTTTGGTCTTGATGGCACAGTTGTCGTCTTGATTGGTGGCGGATCAGTAATGGACTGCGGAAAATACATCGCGCTTGCTGCACCGAATGGTGTTGATCATGTTGGTTTGGCATTTGCTCCAGATCTTGATGCAAATGATCGAATTGATTTCTCAACACTTGCACCAAAAGTAAGTGCATCAAAGCCGGGTTTGCCGACAATTGCGATACCGACAACTTCTGGTACCGCATCAGAAACAAATGGTGGCGGGTTAATCACCGACACGATTACGAACCCGGCGAACCATCGCAAACTTACATTTAGTAACCCGACAGTTCAACCGCGAACAATTTTACTAGACCCGACTCTCACTGTTGGTATGCCTTCAAAAGGTACAGCTGCTTGCGGAATGGATGTTTTAACTCACGCAATTGAGTCGTACACATCGGTGCAGTCAAACCCGTATGCAGATGCGTTGGCGTTGCATGCGATTCGATTAGTTGCAAAATATCTGCCGACTGCAGTTACTAACGGCGCCGATCTTGAAGCTCGTGCTCAGATGCAACTCGCATCACATTTGGCTGGCCGATCATTTTCGAGTGGACCGTTACTCGGTCTTGTGCATGCAACTGGTCACCCAATTTCAGGGCAGTTGCATCAAGCACACGGACAAACTTTGGCGACGATGTTGCCACATGTGATGCGCTTTAATCGTGACGCGCAAGGTGTCGCCGAGCGATATGCGAATGTTGGCCAAGCATTAGGCAGCGAACTTGACCCAGAAGCAGCGATTGCAGCGGTTGAAAAACTTTCAAAGACTGTGGGTACGAATCGCAAACTCAGCGAACTTGGTGCAACAAGCGACAATATCGCTGCGCTCACGCAAGATGCGTTGCGAGACCTGATTATTTTGAATACACCGCGCTACCCAACACGTGGTGAAATTCATGAACTCTACGCAACTGCGTTGTAAAACGTTTTAGTTTTTTAGCGTCTCAGTAGTCAGCGGCTTAAGCGCAACCCAAGATTGTTTTAATCCTGGGTGAAGGTTGAGAGTTTCAACTTCATCAATTGATGACCATTTTGTTTCGGTTGATTCTGGGTTGGCAATGTGAGCGCCTGCATCGTTCATTGAGTGCGCGATAACCGTGTCGTAACTCCATGGGCCATGGTCGTCTGAGAAAATATGCTTGACGGTAAGTGCCGATTCTTTGATTCCCATTTCTTCGTGAGCCTCACGTAATGCTGCGGTCACTGAATCTTCGTGTGAATCTTTTGCGCCGCCAGGTAATGCCCATGTTCCGCCACCGTGGGTCCACTCGGCTCGCAGTTGCAATAAAACTTGCGGTTGCGGTGTGTCACGACGAACTAGCAATAAACCTGCCGCACCGAACCGGCCCCAATGGCGAAAGCCGCAATCACAATCAACCCATCCGTCACCGTCGCGTAATCCCATAACTGATAACAGTATTACGAAACGATGTCTAACGCGACTGCAGATTTTGGCACGACATTTCGCACCGACCAATGACTACCCGCCAAGATTCGAGCGCCAGCAATTAAGACGAGCATGATTGCTCCTGTGCCGATAAATGTTGTTGCGCGACCGAGGTGATCGTAGGCAACACCCGCAAAACTTGCGGCAACCCCACCCGCCAAAGTCTCCATGCCACCAAGTAGACCTTGTGCGCCGGCCTGTCGTTCGAGAGGCGCGCTAGTACCGACTGCGACGCCCGCGCCAGTTACGAAAAAACCGTCATTGATCGAATGAAAGAAAAATACGACAATCATCAGCGCTGGCGTAGCAACGAGGCCATACCCGGTCATGAAAAGTGCACCGAGAATCATGCCGAAACTACCCGCACGATAGGGCCCGATTCGTTGTACGAATTTTCCGCCGAATGGGCCTAACAAAATTAATGGAAGAACGAATACTGAAACGCCGACGTTGGCCATCCATTGTGCTGCCTTGAGGTCGTCCATCATTAGCACCCACAGTGAATCAAAAACCCCAATCATGAAAAACAGTGCAACCCCGATCAAGATACCCGAGGCGATAGCGCGATTCTTCAGCAAGTCAATCGCGAATCTTTCGGTTGGCTGGTTTTCTTTTGCCGTCTCGGGCACTTTGATGCGACTAATCACGAGTATGAACAAAGAAATTGTTGTCGCAAGAAATATAAATGGGCCAGGAATACCAAATGGTGCAACTAACACAACAGAGAAAACTGGACCAGCAGCAAAACCGGCGACTTCAAACGAAAGGATTCGACCAAGGTTGCGCCCAAAGTTTTCTGGGTCAGCAACGATGATGACGCGACGCAACGCCGGTAGGGCAGCGCCAGCACCAAACCCCATGATGATTCGTGAAATCAAAAGCACTTTAAAAGTTTCACCAAATGCCATTCCGATGCAGCCGATCACTTCGAGACCGAGACCCAAAATAATTAACTGCCGAGCGCGACCACGATCGGCAAGTGGGGCGATACTCACTTGTCCGATAAAAGATGTGAAGAAACCAACGCCGACTATTAAGCCGAGTGCCGACTCGGTGATGCCAAAACTGTTGCGATAGTCATCAAGCATCGTGAACATAACTCCATAAAGACATGAAGATACGCCAATTGTTATCAGCAGCGCCATGACAATTCGCTGTTTGCTCACTTAATTATTCTACCGTTTCAAAATGTCGCGCTAGTTGCGTAAGACTGAACACTATGCAAAACAGTGAACAAAAACTCAGCACGTCACAACCACTTGATTCATTGATCGGTGGCAAGTGGATTAGTAATGCAAAAAAAATAGATGTAACGAACCCAGTTGATGGTTCAACATTGGCGAATGTCTCAACTGCAAGTATTGACGATTGTTTGGCCGCTGTTGATGCAGCAGAAAATGCATTTGCATCATGGAAGGCGACTGCGCCACGTGCGCGCGCCGAAATATTGCGCAAAAGTTTTGAAATTATGATCGCCGAACAAGAATCGCTGGCGCGGTTGATCACACGTGAGAATGGCAAAGTTTTGAGTGATGCTCGTGCCGAAGTTGCATATGCTGCCGAGTTCTTTCGCTGGTTCAGCGAAGAGGCAGTACGTATCGATGGCGATTATCGACGCGCGCCGAGCGGTGCCAACTGGTTGATGGTTTCGCGGCAACCTGTTGGTGTTGCGCTACTGGCGACCCCATGGAACTTTCCGGCAGCAATGGCGACTCGAAAAATTGGTCCGGCGCTGGCGGCAGGTTGCACGGTTGTTTTAAAACCTGCCGGTGAGACGCCTTTAACTGCACTTGCAATTGCCGAAATTATGCAACGCGCCGGTGTGCCCGACGGTGTTGTCAATGTTGTGGTGCCGAGCCCTTCAGGGCCAGCCGTTAGTGCGATGTTGCAATCGAACAAAATTCGCAAACTCTCGTTTACCGGCTCTACTCAAGTTGGCGCGTTGCTTCTTGCCCAAGCTGCAGAAAAAATCATCAACTGCACCATGGAACTTGGTGGGAATGCGCCATTTATTGTTTTCGAAGATGCTGATATCCCTGCTGCAATTGACGGTGCGATGTTGGCCAAGATGCGCAATGGCGGCGCTGCGTGCACGGCCGCCAACCGATTCTTTGTACACGAAAAAATCTATGACGCGTTCGCCGACGGTTTGACAGCGCGGATGAATGCTCTCGTTTTGGGTGATGGGCTTGACGCAAAAACTACAGTCGGGCCATTAGTTTCGAAGTCACAGCAGCAACAAGTAGCGAAGTTAGTTGAACAGGCTAGAAGTTTTGGGGCAAAAGTTGCGTGCGGTGGCAACGCATCAACCGATGGATCTTTCGGTTACTTTCCAACAGTGCTCACAGATGTTTCGTTTGATTCACCAATTTTGCAGACAGAAATTTTTGGACCGGTTGCGCCGCTGGTGCGGTTCAAAGACAGCGACGATATTTTGGCGCACGCCAACAACGTCGAGCACGGTCTTGTTTCGTATGTTTACACACGCGATCTTGGTCGCGGCATGCGAATTGCCGAATCGCTCGAATCTGGAATGGTTGGATTAAATCGCGGTCTAGTTTCAGACCCGGCCGCACCATTCGGTGGCGTCAAACAATCTGGCCTTGGTCGCGAAGGCGCCCACGATGGATTATTGGCTTTTCTTGAAACCAAATACGTTGCGGGAAACTGGTAACGGTGTGAGCCACGCCGGTGAAACCAAGAAATGATGCCACTTATTGAGCACAAAATCTGAAACAATGTTCAACAGGCAATAATTTTTTGGAGATACTTTGGGCGAAATTACCGATACGCGAACGAATTGGCTTGATCCCAATCAGCTCGAATTAGTTCGTGGTCAAGTTCCACTCGTATATATAGATGCGATACCCGTGCGGGTTAATGAACTCGGCGTCGTCACCCATGTCGGAATGCTGTTGCGCCAAGCACCTGACGGGTCAATTTCGCGAACAGTGGTTTCGGGTCGAGTGTTACTCAATGAGCGAATTCGTGAAGCGCTACTACGCCACCTTGAGAAAGATCTTGGGTCGATGGCATTGCCGAACATTCCGCTTAATCCTGCACCGTTTACGATCGTTGAATATTTCACCGACCCAGAAATCAGCGGCTTTCACGATCCGCGACACCACGCAGTGAGTTTGGCTTTTGTTGTGCCGGTTACTGGAGATTGCCAACCGTCGCAGCAGGCGCTTGATCTTGGTTGGTACACACCAGAGCAAGCAACCAGCGACCAAATGAAACTTGAAATGACAAGTGGTCACGACCGTTTGATACGACTCGCGTTGGCATCGGTTGGTGTGTTGCCCTAGTAATACGAACTTGGCGCACGATTATCACTTACTATTTGAAGATGCGAGTTAAGTCAATGCAACATAATGCCTCTGCATTACGAACTGCATTGATGGGACAAAAGATGTCTAGTTTTGAAACTAGTGAATCACTGATTGTTTCTCCAAAAGTTGGCAGGACGATTGAAGAATTGCGAGTCGAAAATCGAAGTATTGAAATTATCTGGGACGACGGTCTCGCACTAAAAACTGAAATGAAGCTTCGTGGCTCTTGGCGTATTTTTCATGATGGAGAAAAATGGAGCAAGACAAAAAAATCAGCTCAAGTAATTATTGGCGTCGATGAAATGTCTGTAGTTTGTTTTGGTGCACGCGAGATCGAGGCATATCACGACTTTGATCTCCGCCGTCATCCGATGCTCGGTCGACTCGGCCCTGAACTAGCCGACCCCCGTGTTGATCTAAATGATTGTGTAGATCGCTTGATGAATTACGAGAATCCAGATGAAACAATTGCCGATGTTCTACTTGATCAACGTGTGATGCGCGGAATCGGCAATGTTCATCGTTGCGAGTTACTCTGGGCATGCGAATTACATCCGTGGGCGAAAGTTGGCTCGCTGAGTGTTGATGAATGTTTAGAACTAGTTTCGCTTGCTGCAGGAGTTTTGCGAGGCAACTCATTGCTTGCATCAACAGAGTTAGCGGTTTATGGCAAGCATGGCAAAATTTGTACGCGTTGCAGTGGGCAAGTCCGCGTTACTCACCATGGCGAAGCAAACAGAGTTCTCTACTGGTGCGTTGATTGTCAAGTGCGACATACCGACGTGACCTCGCAGGGTTATGTAATAAAACACGACGCGCCACTGGGTGTTCACCCAGCAGAACATCTTTATCTCTCCGAACTAGCGAGGGTTAGAAAATCAGTTTGAGGCGATTGAAGAAATAATATTTGTGCGTGTCGCACGCCAAGCCGGAAACACCGCAGCTACAACACCAATAACAAATGCGATTATCAAAATTGTTATCGTGCCGGTAATTGGAAGTTTGAACGCACTAAAACCTTTTTCAACAAGCGAAACTACAATCACTATGCCCATCGTGATGCCGAGTACAACGCCGGTTACTGCGCCAAACAACGAAGTAATTACACTTTCCCAACGAATCATTGTTCGAATTTGAGCACGAGTCATACCAATTGCTCTGAGTAAACCAATTTCACGTTTACGTTCAAACACCGAAAGAAGCAAAGTGATAATTATCCCGACGATCGCAATGATTATTGATAAAAACAACAATCCATAAATGAGTGCAAGAATTTGATTAACTTGCGCCGCCTGAGTATCGATAAATTCATCTCGGCTTTCAAGTTTGCCAATACCTAAATCTGTGCTTATCGCAGAAATTGCTTTGCGTACTTGTTCGTCCGATTCACCTTCATTAATTTTGATATACACGGAACTATCAAAAAGTGAATTTGTTGAACCATCAAAAATTTCTCGGCTAACGACGTAGTTTCCAAATGCATTTTTATATGTACCAACTAGTTTCAGAGGCAAAGTGCGACCATCAATTAGTGTCACGTCGACAATCGACCCGATTGACAAATTCTTTTTAAGAGCTTTATCGCTCTCAATCAGAATTCCGTCCTTGGTTAAATCAGACTGTTTACCTTCAACCATTTCAAGTGTGTATAGACCCTCGGTGGTTTTTGGATTAATAACGAGTACATATCTTGATTCGTCACCAACTTTGGCGGGCACGAACCCAATACCTGTGGCCTTATCTACTTCAGGCAACGCATCTATTTGATCAGTAATTGATGTTGGAATTCCACCAAAGCCACGACTGTCAACGCTTAGCGCATAGTCACCTCGAAATGACTTGCCGTATGTGTCTCGAATTTCGCCTTTAATACTCGCGGCAAGTGCGGTAAACGAAGTCACGAGGGCGACACCTATTAATAGGGGCGCAGCAGTGCGCGAGGTTCGCTTTGGGTTTCGTGCTGCATTTTGTTGTGCCATTGCGCCAGTCACGCCGCGCAATTTTGCGACCGGTGCACCAATGATCATCGCCATTTTGCGAGAAATTGCAGGGCCAATAAAGAGAACTCCTGCAAATAATCCGACTGCTCCAAAACCAAGTGATTTTGCGCCGGCGCCGTTCATTGATGACACAAGACCATATGCGCCACCAGCAAGTAAGACTGCACTAAAAATTATTCGGCGGCGAAAGTCATTCACTGTGTCTAATGCAGTGTCGCGCATTGCAGCCAACGGCGAAACTCGTCCCGCACGAAGCGCTGGCAGAACTGCCGAAAGCACCGTAATTACGGTTCCGATTATGACTGTCGAAATTATCGCACTTGGTTCAATTGTTAATCCGCTAGATGGAATCTCAAGACCAAGTGCGTTGAGCAAAGCGCTAAGCGCTTGAGATAAACCAATTCCGGTAACGAACCCGAGTACCGACCCAAGGATGCCAATTATCAATGCTTCGACCAACAGTGCGATCGTCACTTGTCGACGGTTAGCACCAATTGCGCGCAACAGCGCACTTTCTCGTTGGCGTTGTGCCGCAGTAATTGAAAACACGTTGTAAATCACAAAGCATCCGATGCCAAGTGCGATAAATGAGAAAGTTTTAAGAAACGTTGTAAAAAAACCAAGCACGGTTTTAATCTGACTTGTAGTTTCTGCGGTGATTTGAGCACCTGTGAGAGTTTCAAGTCTTGCTTCGGCTGGCAGTGCGGCCTGAATTGATTTAGCGAGCTCTTCGTCGCTAAGTGATCCGTCGCCTTGAATCAAAATTGCATCGACAAAGCCTGGCTTTAAAAGAAATTCAGATGCTGTTGGTTGATCAAATAATGCAAACGTTGCACCACCAGGTGACGAGACGTCACCATAATTGGCGATACCGACTAAAGAAAATTCTCGTGTACCAGAGAGTGCGTTGACGCGAACCGTATCGCCAACAACGAACTTGCCGTTTTCGGCAGTTTCGCGATCGAGCATCATTTCTTTCGCACCTACTGGTAACCGACCACTTTCAACTTTCCATAAGCCTGCCGAACTTGAAGATGCGATTCCTCCAAAAGTTGGTGGGCCTTGATCTTTACCAAGCGGCTTGCCATCTTTGCCAATTACGCGGGCATAACTTTGCATGTCGCCAACTGCTGCACTTACACCAGGCACTTTCAAGATTGTTTCGAGGGCCTCAATTTGGGTAGGTGAGTGGCGAGACTCGCCAAATTCTGATTCGACTGAATTTGCCGAACGGACGTACGCATTGACATCTCTAAACACATCCGTGAACAACTGATCAAAAGTGTTGTTGATCGTGTCTGAGAAAATTGTTGTGCCTGACAAAAACGAAGTGCCAAGAATAATTGCAAGAGAAGTTAATACAAGTCGACCCTTGCGGGCCAAAGTCATTTTTAGTGAGAGGCGAAGCACTTGAGTATTCCGAGTTATTCGCCGAGATGTTTTAGATAGTCAAGCACTTTGTCTGGTGTGGGTTGGGTCATCTCACCAGCAATCTTGCCATCAGCGAGAAACACAATACGATCGGCATAACTCGCCGCAACAGCGTCATGTGTAACCATGACGATGGTTTGACCAAGATCCGTCACGGCACGGCGCATAAATTTAAGAATTTCAGTACCAGACTTTGAGTCAAGATTGCCAGTTGGTTCATCGGCAAAAATAATTTCTGGTCGACTTGCAAGTGCGCGAGCTACAGCAACGCGTTGTTGTTGACCACCGGAGAGTTCGCTCGGACGATGTTTAAGCCTGTCGTTTAGCGAAAGAGTGTCGATAACGGTTTTGATCCATGCATCGTCTCCACTTTCGCCCTCTAGTGATAGTGGCAGGATGATATTTTCGTAGGCGCTGAGAGTCGGGATCAAGTTAAAACTCTGAAACACGAAACCAACTTTGTTGCGCCTGAGTTTGGTTATTGCTTTGTCGTTTAGCTGTGAGAGATCGACTTCGCCAATAAAAACACTGCCAGAAGTCAACGAATCGAGGCCCGCGACGCAGTGCATCAGCGTTGATTTACCCGAGCCGCTTGGGCCCATGATTGCGCTGAACTTACCGCGCTCAAAACTGATACTTACTGAGTCAAGGGCTCGAACTTCGCTCTCGCCGCTGCCATAAATTTTTGACGCTGACTCGGCGCGCGCAGCAATGTTCGCTGGGTCTATCTGTTGAGTTGCCTGAATTGTTTGGTTCACGGCAAATTATTGTACGCCGTTATGCGAGCCCTTACTTTGGTTGTGGAAGAACTCTTAGATAACTCTTAACTGTTTTCCATCCCTGCGGGAACAATTTTTTCGCATCTTCATCTGAAACTGCGCCACCGATAATTACGTCTTGGCCATTTTGCCAGTTCGCCGGTGTTGCAACCTTGTGTTTCGCAGTCAGTTGAAGCGAGTCGATGACACGCAAGACTTCGTCGAAGTTGCGACCTGTTGACGCA
Source organism: Actinomycetota bacterium (assembly GCA_009703975.1). Classification (GTDB taxonomy): domain Bacteria; phylum Actinomycetota; class Acidimicrobiia; order Acidimicrobiales; family Ilumatobacteraceae; genus BACL27. Next base: position 9,882 of record WLFB01000016.1, read on the forward strand.
GGGTAGGTGATTGAGAGCTTTACTTTTTTATCTGGACCAACGATGAAGACGCTGCGAACAGTAAGCGTGTCATTGGCATTCGGGTGAATCATGTCGTAAAGATCGCTGACCTTGCGATCCGAGTCACCAATCATCGGAAAATTAACTGGCGTACCTTGAGTCTCGGCGATGTCAGCCTCCCATTTGACATGTGACTCAACAGAATCGACCGACAAACCGATGACTTTTACATTTCGCTTTTCAAACTCTGGTTTGATTTTTGCCACATACCCCAACTCGGTTGTGCAGACCGGTGTGAAGTCTTTTGGATGGCTAAAAAGTACGCCCCACGAATCGCCCAGCCAGTCATGAAATGAGATTTCGCCTTGGGTCGTGTTGGCTGTGAAGTCTGGAGCGGTATCGCCTAAACGGATAGTCATGATTTTGGGTTCCTTTTACTTAGAGATTTTGGTCAATGGGATTTTCGGATTGCGGACTAATCATCGTATCTTAATCCCGACTAATTAAGTCAACTTTAAGGTGAATTTTGGCCTGAGCAGGCTTGCTCAAGTTCGCTTGCCCAAAGTTATGTGCAACACCTGTTGGGTAGGTTGCGTATAGATGTATCAAGCAAAAATCACACGATCGCAGTGGCGCTCTTGGTTTTCGATTTCGCTGATCTGCGCGCTAGGTGTGCAGTTTTTGCCGACACCAGTCGCGGGTGCTGATGCGCCGACAAACGATTACATAGTTATGTTTTCGGATAACGCAGATTTGCAAGCCAAAATTTCCAAAGAGGCTCGCCTAGGTAATTCAATTAGTCAAGTTTACGACAACGCAGCAAATGGCTTTGTTGCCGAACTTGATGCAAGTGACGTGCGTCGACTTAAAGCAGATCGCGAAGTACTGGTTGTCGAACTTGACCGTGTTATCAAACTTGATGATGATTCTGTAACTACAAGCACTAGCTCAACTAGTACAACTAGCTCAAGTATTACGACGAGCACGACTAGTTCAAGCAGCAGCACGAGCAGCACGACCAGCACAACTATCCCGACTAGTTCAAGCACTAGTACAACGTCATCTAGCTCCAGCACTACTAGTTCGAGTACTACTAGTACTACCTCAAGTACTAGCACTACTACCAGCACTACTACCAGCACAACAGTGCCGGTCACAGTTAGTGAATCGGGTGAGCCAGTACCGAACTCTTACATAATTAGTTTGCGCGGTGATGTCCCGGTGCAACAATTTGTATCTGCTGAGCAAGGTCTCGGTGTCAATGTTCTACAAGTTTTCACGCAGGCAATAAATGGTTATGTGGCTGTATTAACAAGTGCAGAAAAATCACGACTTGAAAAAGACTCTCGTGTATTGAGCATCGAACAAGATGCAATAGTTACAGTTGACGGAGATCAAGCAAACCCACCGTCATGGGGTTTAGATCGCATTGACCAACGCGGTGTCACACTCGATTTAAATTATTCATACAGCTTTACTGGCGTCGGCGTTAGTGCATACGTCATTGATACTGGTGTTCGCGCCGATCACTCGCAATTCTCTGGCCGTGTTTCAGTCGGTTACACATCAATCAGTGATGGTCGTGGTTCGGCAGATTGTCATGGGCACGGCACGCATGTCTCTGGCACAATCGGTGGCTCAACTTACGGTGTCGCAAAAT
>WLFB01000160.1 GCA_009703975.1 Actinomycetota bacterium
GCGCGCCGAGTGCTACTTCACTCGTGAAAACTCGTGTGCTTTTGCGCTCGTGAAAACTCATGGCTAGCTAACTTGTGATTTCTGGCGTAATTTTATTTCCGGGTGCTGGCACAAACGCAAACCACCAATCACTTGTCGCCATTGAAAATCATCTAAAACAATCTCAGCCAACTCTAAATGTCCGTCGAGTTGACTTTGCTTATCGAATCGCCGGCAAAAGTTTTCCTGACCGCGCACCAGTGCTAATTGAAACTGTGCGAAATGCAGTGCTGGATGCCGCCAAAGATTGGGGTTGCGCGACGAATCAGATCGTTATCGGTGGTCGTTCAATGGGCGGGCGAATGTGCAGCATGGCGGTGGCAGAAACCGAACGAAAACTTGATGTTGCTGCGCTCGTGTGCATTTGCTATCCGTTGCATCCACCAAAACAACCAGAAAAACTCCGCACTGATCATTTACCGCGAGTCAATGTTGAAACTTTGTTTGTCAGCGGCACGCGCGATGAGTTTGGCACAGTTGACGAAATAAAAAATGCAACTGCAACTATTGGTGGATCTGTGACTCACAAATGGATTCAAGACGCTCGCCATGATCTAAAAAATCGTGATGACGAAGTCGCCGAATTAGTTGCTCACTGGATTATGGCTCTGCCGTCGTAACGTCTTGAGGGTTTAGTTCTTCAAGTTCGCGATGCGCTGATTCGGGGAAAGTCGTATAAATCAAAACTCCGGCAACGACTGGCCCGAGTGAAAGCCAACTCATCACGGTGCCGTAACTGATGTCGCGATTCAGAAAATATCCTGCGCCAACTAGACCGACGCTGCCACCGATAAGTGACGAGGTCATGATCACGCCCGAAGCGAATGAGCGGTGCAATGTTGGAAACATTTCTCCGCGATACACAGCCATGGCGGGGTACGCGAGACCCAGACATATGCCGCCAGTCAAAGAGGCCAGCCACATTGGTTTGCCGCTAGTACTGAAAGCGACAGTTAAAAGAATTGCGCCAAGTGGAAAAGTAATCGCCGATAGAAGTCGACGTCCGCGTGAGTCGGCGACGCGACCACCGACAAGCAAACCAATAGATGCTGGAGTGCCCGTAATCAAGGTGAACGCGGTGATCATAACTGCAGAGTATTCGCGCACATCACGCAAATAGCGAATCTGAAACACAGATGATGCGGCAATAAAAATGTTGCCGAAAATTGCAACGAGACTTTGCGTGAACAGCCTCGATCTTTCGATGTGAGTTTCTGACCTGAGATGTTTTTGGTGATGTTCGATGAACCGAGTTGTTTCGGGCATTCGACGCTGCAAAATGATCGCCAAGAAAATCCATACCAGTGAGATTGCATAAATAATGCGCCACGAGCCCGCACCTAAATCTGCGATTGGTAGTGCGGCGAGCGCGATGCCTGCGCCAAGACCTGCAGCAAGAGCGAGAACACTTATCGCCCATGCGCGCGAATCACGCGGCATTTCTTCAGTAGCGACGATGCCGATCAAAATAGTTAGTACGAGTGCAAGTGGTCGCCCGATAGTTTGTGTTGCAACAAGAATTGCGAACGACGGTGCGAGTCCTCCGAGTGCAGTAACAATTGGTGCACCAAATGCGCACCAAATAATTAAGCGTCGGCGCCCGATTCGATCGGCGAGTGCCGTGAGTGGAAGCGCGATTAATACTCCCCATCGAATTATTGCGGCGCCGATTCCTTGTCCTTGTTCTGAGACACCAAAATCTTGTGCGGCGTAAGCAACTGTTTGTGTAAACAGAGTGTTGGCATAAGTTGCCGGCAAGCAGGCCAAAGCGAGAAGCCACAGAATCGTGCGTTGTCGAGGCGTCAAGGCTGGTGTTCGGCGTTTTCTGCTCACTGCGGGAGCATACTGAAATGTCATGAATAATGAGTCGCCACGAATAATTGTTCGCCGTTCGGGGCCACTTTCAGGAAACGTGCAGGTTCCTGGCGCCAAAAACTCGGTGCTTAAGTTGATGGCGGCGACATTGTTGGCTGAAGGCGAATATGTGCTGACTAATGTGCCGGCGATTGCTGATGTTGACACGATGTCAGATTTGTTAACGGCTCTAGGTGTTTTAACCAAGTGGCTTGGTCCACACGAACTTTCGTTGACGAACACGGGCACTATCTCGACTGAAGCTCCATTTGAAAATGTTGACAAGATTCGCGCCAGCATCAATGTGCTTGGACCGCTACTAACTCATTATGGTCGAGCGATCATTAACTGGCCAGGCGGCGATGACTTCGGTGGTCGGCCGATTGATTTACACATTAGCGGTCTAGAAAAAATGGGCGCAACAATTGAGCAGAACCTTCTAAACATAAGTGCTTATGCCGATCAACTACACGGCGCAGAAATTGAACTTTCGTTTGCCAGCGTTGGCGCTACCGAAAATATATTAACGGCTGCGATTTATGCCAAAGGCACAACAGTGATCGACAATGCGGCGCGCGAACCCGAGATCGGTGATTTGTGCAACATGCTCGTAGCGATGGGTGCACAAATTGAGGGCATTGGTACTTCGCGACTGATAATTCATGGTTCAAAAAAAGGCTCATTGCAGGGTGTGCGACACTCGGTGATTAATGACCGTGTGCAAGCTGCAACGTACATCGCTGCAGTAGCGATTGCTGGAGGCGATGTACAGATTCGTGGAGCGAGATCAGAGCAAATGGAAATGGTGATAAATAAATATGCGCAGATGGGTGTCTCAATTATTCCGAGTCGCGACGGTCTGCGAGTTACTGCTCCTGATCGATTAAATGCAATTGATTTTGCGACTTTGCCATACCCCGGTATTGCAACCGACTACAAACCGCTACTCGTTGCGATGAATTCTGTTGCTAGTGGCGTTGGCATCGTGACTGAAAATTTGTTTCCTGGTCGATTTAGATATATCGAAGAGCTTTGCAAACTCGGTGCCGATATTCGAATTGATGGTCATCATGCAGTCGTTAAAGGTGTTGATCACCTAATTGGCGCAGCTGTTGTAGCGCCAGATATTCGTGCTGGCGCGGCACTTGTTGTGGCGGGTTTGGCTGCACACGGCGAAACAGTGATCAGCGAAATTCATCACATTGATCGCGGCTACGACGACCTCGTGGGTCGGCTCAGTGGTCTTGGTGCTGACGTGACTCGCGTTTAACGCGACGTGTTGCCTGCCACAACACCGCAATTATCACGATAATTGGTCCAGCAACTAAGAGAATTTCATCCCAACCACCTTGGTGAGCAAGCACCCTCGTATCGTAGAGGGTTCATCAATTAAACATCAATCAAATTCATAAGTCTTCAAATTAGGCAGGATGGTTAAGTGTCAATTCGTACACAAGTCGAAGAAACAATTGAAGTTATTCGCCCCGCACTTCAGGCTGACGGCGGCGATATTATTTTGCGTGAAGTTGACGAAGTAACTGGGATCGTAAGTGTCACGCTGACAGGTGCATGCGGTACTTGCCCAGCTTCAGATCAAACTCTTAAAGCGGGGATTGAACGCATCATGCGCGATCGAATCGATGGCATCACCGAGGTTGTAGCAGTTTAGAAAGTAGTTTTTAAACATGGAAAGTCGCTCACCAGAAATTGCAGCATTATTCAGTGAGGCATGCAACGGTGAGCGTTCGGCACTAGCACGATTGTTGTCACTGATTGAGCGTGGCGGTGACGACGCGCGAACTGTCGGGCGATTGGTTTATCCAAAAACTGGAAACGGCTACATTGTCGGAATAACTGGTGCGCCAGGTGCCGGAAAGAGCACGCTGACTTCTGCGTTGATTTCGCACATTCGATCTCTTGAGCAAACAGTTTCGGTTTTGGCAATTGACCCTTCGTCGCCATTTACGGGTGGCGCAATTTTGGGTGACAGAGTTCGAATGCAAAATCATGCAACTGATCCTGGAGTTTTTATTCGCAGTATGGCAACACGTGGGCACCTTGGTGGGTTATCGCTTGCCACGAGCGAGGCAGTGAGATTGCTCGACGCAGTTGGTTCGCCGTGCACATTGGTCGAGACAGTCGGTGTCGGACAAGTTGAAGTTGAGATCGCACGAAATGCGGACACGATTGTCGTGGTTGTTAA
>WLFB01000161.1 GCA_009703975.1 Actinomycetota bacterium
AATAAATTTCTCGCCAACATTCGCGAAGTAGACGCAATCGTTTATGTATTGCGTGCGTTCGCCGACGATGATATTCCTGGGCCGAGTGACCCGCTTGAACATTTACGAGTACTCGAAATCGAACTTGCGCTCGCCGACCTTGAATCTGTTGAGACAAAAATTAATCGGATGCAAAAGGCTGCCCGAATGGATAAGTCGCTTGAAGACGACCTTGGCGCTTTGACGCGCGCGCAGGCGAATCTCGCCGAAGGTCGACCTCTGTATCGAGCGACGATTTCAAAAGATGATTTAGAATTATTAGCGCCACATTTTTTGCTGACGACTCGACGAGTGTTGGCAGTTGTTAACGTCGCCGAAGACGACTTGGCGCGAATTCCGGAGTTTGAGGCAATCGTGCGCAAAGAACTTGCGCCACCTGGTTCAGCAAGTGAGAGCCAAGTTGAAGTTCTTGGCATGAGTGTGCAACTTGAAGCCGAAGCCGCGCAACTAGAGCCCAAAGATCGCAAAGAAATGCTCGAGGCACTTGGGCTAGGCGAAGGTGCTTTGCCACGTATGGTTCGCTCGGCCTATCACCTGCTTGGGCTCCGAACTTATTTCACGACTGGCGAAAAAGAAACTCGCGCTTGGACATTTCACGCTGGCGCAAAAGCACCCGAGTGTGCAGGCAAAATTCACAGCGATCTACAACGCGGTTTCATTCGCGCCGATGTCATTGCGTGGGATGAACTTCTGGCGATTGGCTCATGGAACAAAGCAAAAGATGTTGGCAAGATTCGCGTCGAAGGCAAAGATTACGAAGTTGTTGACGGCGACACCCTAGAAATTCGCCACAACACATAAATTAGCGATGAGCAAGCCGACTCAATTTAAGGCTGGCTGGTTGATGTGCCAAGCGCAAGTGCTTTCAAGTTTAAATATTGCTGATACGGCGCAAACTCGGCGACGCGGCTTGATCGGTCAATCCGAAATTGAAACGCCGCTATTAATCGACACTTGTAAGTGGATTCATACATTTGGCGTGAAATGTTCGCTTGACGTCGCGTATCTCGATTCTGAATTTAAAGTCATCAAGATTCAAACCATCAAGCCACGACGCATTGCATTGCCCGTGTTTGGTGCAAGCCATGTTCTTGAGGCTGGCGCTGGCACGTTTGAAAATTGGGGACTTGTAATTGGCCACACTCTTGAAGCGCGACTCACATGAGTAACGGTTCAAAATTGTCTGGCTCATTGGTTTTAGTTGCGACGCCAATTGGCAATCTTGGTGACATGACGCAACGGGCAATTGAAGCGCTGCAAAACGCAGATGTGATTTGTTGCGAAGACACGCGACACTCTGGCAAACTTCTCGCTCATTTTGGGGTAACAGGCAAAAAACTTATCGTGATCAACGAACACACTGAATACGATGCGCGAGAAGAAATTGTTTCATTAGTTTCGTCTGGGTCGACAGTTGCACTAGTCACGGACGCCGGAACACCAGGCATCAGCGACCCGGGCGAGCGATTAGTTGTCGCGGTTGTTGAAGCCGGCGGCAATGTAACCGCTGTGCCTGGCGCGTCGGCACTAACGATGGCACTCGTAATTAGTGGCTTACCGACTTCAAGATTTGTGTTCGAGGGTTTTTTGCCGCGCAGTGGGGCTGAGCGCACCGATCGACTTGCGATGACCACAACCGAGTCGCGCACGATTGTGCTCTACGAAGCGCCGCATCGGCTTGCGAAAACTTTGAGCGATTTAACAACGGCGTGTGGCGCAATGCGTCGTGTTGTACTGGCGCGCGAACTTACAAAATTGCACGAACAGATTTGGCGCGGAACTTTGCAAGATGCGAACATGCTCGTGGCTGCAACCGAGCCTCGCGGTGAATATGTGATTATTCTCGAACCAGCCAAACCACCTGCTCCACCGACTGATGAAGAACTAGTCGCCGCAATCAAAGCCGAGATTGCCAAGGGTGTAAGTCGCAAAGATTCTGCAGCGCGAGTTTCAGCTCGCTTTGGCGTCGCCAAACGCCATGTCTATGAACTTGCACTGCAAGTTCGCGACGACAATTAGAGAGCGCTATTGCATTCGCAAATACAACCATTAGCAACAAGCCTGAAACTGTAAGTTATATACGTGAAAAAGTTCTCGGCAACGACGCCAATTTATTACGTCAATGCCAAACCGCATCTCGGCCACGCTTATACGACGATCATCGCTGACGCTGTTTGCCGCTGGCACAAACTCTGTGGTGACGACGTGCATCTATTAACCGGCACAGACGAGCATGGTTTAAAGATTCAGCAATTCGCCGATGCCGAAGGTATCTCACCCAAAGAATTCGTCGACAAAATTGCGCCGTTGTTCGCAGATGCGTGGGATCGTCTGAATGTTGACATCAACGATTTTATTCGCACCACCGAAGAGCGACACAAGATTGGTGTGCAAAAACTATTGCAAGCCTGTTATGACGCTGGCGACATTGAAGTTGATATCTATCGCGGTCATTATTGTGTTGCCTGCGAGGCTTACTACACACCTGAAGAGCTCGACAACGGCAAATGCAAAATCCATAACACTCAAGCCGAGTATGTCGAAGAAGAAAACTATTTCTTTCGCCTGTCTCGCTACGAAGAAAAACTTCTGAAGTGGTACGCAGATCACCCTGATGCAATCAAACCAGATCATCGCGTCAATGAAGTAACTGGTTTTATAAAGCAGGGCCTCAGAGATTTTTCGGTGAGTCGAAAAACTTTGACATGGGGAATCAAGTTGCCATGGGATGATTCTCATGTTGCATATGTTTGGTTCGACGCATTGGCTAATTACATCACCGCGCACGGATACGGAACCGACGAAAAACAGTTCGCTGCTAATTGGCCTGTCGACTACCACTTCATCGGCAAGGACATCATTCGTTTTCACTGCGTTTACTGGCCAGCGATGTTGATGTCGGCTGGTTTAGAACCGCCAAAGGGTTGGGCAGTCGGCGGTTGGCTTCTAGTTGGTGGCGAAAAGATGTCAAAGACGACTGGCAATGTCGTCAACCCACTTGATCTGATCGATGAAATCGGTGTAGACGGTTTTAGATATTACGTTTTGGCAGACACAAATTACGGCAACGATGGCGACTTTTCTTATGAAGGATTACTCTCGCGCTACAACTCAGATCTCGCGAACAATTTCGGCAATCTTGCCGCACGTGTAGCAACAGTTGTTGAAAAAAAATGCGGTGGTATTGGGCCTGTGCCGTCTTTAACAAGTTCGCTTGCAGAAATCGCTACCCAGAGCGTTGCTCAAACAATTGCCGAGTGGACCAACGTTCAACCGAGTCGCGCACTTGACGCCACTTGGTCACTCATTCGCGCGACGAATGCTTACCTTGAAACAAACGAACCGTGGAAGATGGAACCAGGTAAAGATCTTGACTTGGTAATGGGCGACGCGCTTGAGGCGTTGCGCATTGTGACAATTTTGGCAAGCCCAGCGATGCCAAAAACTTGCCAAGATGTTTGGCAGCGCCTCGGAATGTCCGGCCAGGTTTCTGATCAACGTGTCGGCACTGATACACAATGGGGTCGCTACCCAGGTGGCACGACCGTGACGAAAGGCGAACCGCTGTTTCCTCGTAAGAAGATTTAGCGATGACAAGTTTGCAAAACGATTTGCCCGAATGGGTTGACACGCACTGTCATGTGACCTACGAAGATATTCCTGGTGGCCCAGACGCAGCACTTGACGCCGCCCGCGAAGTTGGCGTTAAACGAATGATCACCATCGGCACCGATGTGGCCACTTCGCGTGCCGCGATTGATCTCGCGGCAAAACATAAAGATGTGTGGGCCACGGTCGGTCTTCATCCGCATGACGCAAAGCACGGTCTCGATGGCTTGCATGAATTAATCACTCAGCCTCGAGTTGTCGCGATCGGCGAATGCGGTCTTGACTATTTTTACGATCATTCTGACCGTGCTGTGCAACGCGAGATCTTCGCAGCGCAAATAGCACTCGCGCACGAACACAAACTTGCGCTCGTGATTCACACTCGTGACGCATGGGATGAAACATTTGAGATTCTTGATTCATGCGGAGTACCTGAGCGAACTAT
>WLFB01000162.1 GCA_009703975.1 Actinomycetota bacterium
AAACAACAACGCCGCGACCCTCAGTTTGTACAGCCTGCATTGCAGTTGCGAGTTGTGGCCCGCAATCACAGCGTCGACTGCCGAACACATCACCTGTTAGACACTCACTATGTACCCGAGTCAAAACTGGTTCGGCACTTGCGACATCGCCGAGCACGAACGCCAAGTGTTCGATGCCGTCGACTGTATTGCGATACGCGACGCATTCAAAATTGCCCCACTCGGTTGGCACATTCGCTGAACCCATTCGCTCAACAAGTCGTTCGTGATGGCGACGGTATTCAATTAGCCGTGCAATTGATGAGATCAACAGACCGTGCTGCTTTGCAAAAGTTTTAAGCTCCGGTACGCGAGACATAGTGCCATCATCATTTTGAATTTCACAGATCACACCAGCTGGTTCGCAACCAGCTAAACGCGCTAAGTCAACAGCGGCTTCGGTGTGCCCAGCGCGCTTGAGAACCCCACCTTCGCGAGCGCGCAACGGGAATATATGTCCTGGTCGAGCAAACGCACTATGAATAATTTTTGGATCAGCAAGTGCGCGCAATGTAGCAGCGCGGTCAGCTGCAGAGATACCAGTCGTTGTGCCTTCCATCAAGTCAACTGAAATTGTGAACGCAGTGCGATGGCTTTCTGTGTTGTTGTCAACCATCATCGGTAGACGTAATTCGTCGCAGCGTTCGCCAGTAAGCGGTGCGACAATTACACCAGAAGTATGACGAACTATAAAAGCTAGTTTTTCAGCAGTGGCAAATTGCGCTGCCATAATTAAATCCCCTTCATTTTCGCGATCTTCGTCGTCGACTATGACGACCATTTCACCACGCGCGATTGCAGCAATAATTTGCTCAGTTTCTGCAAAATCTGCGTCGTGATTTGCCTTGTCGTTTTGCTTATTAGCTGACTGATTCATTTATTTGTCCCTATTCTTTTTGATTCGGTGCTTTGAGATTTGGTTCGATGATAATTTCGATGTCGTCACCCAGTTGTTGAGTTGAAACGATGTGACCACGCCATAGATCTGCCATTGTGGTAATTCCTGCGCCTTCAAAAACGCTTAGTCCATCGTTGCCGCCAGTGAATGCGGGTGCAAGATGCAACACGTACTGATTAATCAAACCTTCACGATGAAATGATGCAGCCACAGTCGGCCCGCCTTCGACAAGTAGCTGCAGCACATCTTGCTTGCCGAGTTCGTCGAGCAAATCGACTAGCGAACCTGTCCATTGTGTACACGGGTTGACACGTGCCTCGTTTGAAATTTCACCGAGCACTATTCGTCTCGGAGAATCGCCTTCAATATCGCGAACTGTGAGTTGTGGGTCATCGGCGCGAACCGTGCCCGCACCGACAAGAATTGCGTCGCTTTGTGCGCGCAAAACTTGCACGCGACGGCGCGCAGTTTCGCCAGTGATCCACATACTTGTGCCGTCAGCGGCGGCAGTGCGTCCGTCAAGCGTTGTCGCCATTTTTAAAACAACAAATGGTCGTTTCGACTTTCGGTGATGAATATAAGGTGCGAGTTGCGCGGTGATCTGATCGGATAGAACGCCAGTTTCGACGGTCACGCCGGCCTCGCGTAGTCGCGAAATACCTCGACCTGAAACTTTTTCATCAGGGTCAACAATGCCAACTACAACGCGCTTGATTTGCGCATCAATAATTGCTTGCGTGCATGGGCCAGTACGTCCTGTGTGATCGCACGGTTCGAGTGTCGTATATATAGTCGCACCAACTGTAAGTTTCTCTGCAGCGCGAATCGCCACGATTTCTGCGTGTGGGCCTCCGACGCGGCTGGTTGATCCTTCAAAAATTTCGCCAGACTGCGTGACGATAACTGCGCCGACCCATGGGTTCGGTCGCGAAACAAGGCGCGCGCGATCTGCTGCGGTGATCGCAGTTTGCATCGCCTGTTGATCGTTCACTGTGCATCGCTTTCGTAGGTCAAACGACATGCAGGGTCAACAAACGACTAGACGTGCGCCGCGAAAACATCGCGTGCACGAATGACCGCTTCTTGCTTTCATCCGGACTGTACCGTCGGCCCTGGAGTCACACCAGATCAGTCTCACGATTGCTCGTGAGAGTCGCGGGCTTTAACCGCCGATAGGGAATTTCACCCAACCCTGCAAGAAGTTTTATTAAATTGTATTTCTAGGATATTGGCAGGTTGAGCACAGTTCCACTGTGCGAATCGGCGTGTTTGCAGGCGTGTTATGAAGTGTGCGAAATGGCGCTTGATTCGGCACGTGATTCGGCAAGCCCAATTGCGACGATTGATCCGAGAACGGTGACGGTGCCGAGAATCTGCATTGCAGTTACTGACTCGTTCATTAGCAGCACGCCAATTGAAATTGTTACGACTGCTTCAAATGTTTCAACCATTGAAGTAATGCCTGGACCGATGCGCTTGATGCCCGCAAAAAATAATGCAGTCGCAACTATTGTGATGAGAAAAGCCATTGCCAAAACTAATAGCCAGCCTTGCGAATTGACAGGAAACTCTGGGTCAAGTGAGCTTGGGCCGACTAGAGAAACTAAAACGAATGCCGTTGCGGCACCTGTGAGCGCAATCGTCAACATTGTTAGTGGGTCTGCTTTTTTAGAAATGCTCCCGGCGGCTACAACATAAATTGCATGAGTTACTGCCGATAGAAGTGTAATCATGATGCCTTGCAAGTTTCCGTCGCCAACTTGCCCTGCGGTTAGCCACACGCCCGTCAGCGTTGTGAAAAGACAAATCGTGATCACGAGATTTAGTTTGTGCTTGTAGATCATCCACGAAAGAAGCACTGCAATCGCAGGGTAAATATAAAAAATTACTACTACTAAACCCGAATCAAGATCGTGCAATGCGATGAAGTAGAGAAGTGGCGAAATAAAAAATCCGAACGCACCCAGTAAAAATATCTTTATTGCATCACTTGAGTTCGGCCATTTCACGCCACGCATATGGATAAATCGAATGGCGAGCAAGATTGCAGCCGAAACAACAAAACGTGCTGTGAGAAAACCCATCGGGTTGGCACCGTTACGTTCGAGGTTTTTTGCGAACCACGGGCCAGTGCCGTAGCCAGCACCGGCAAGCATCACAAAAATCACACCGAAAAATCGCGGCCTCGCACTCACTGCATTTCGAAATTTGGTTCTCACGTTTGCGGCTTTTGTTTTCTAATTCCGCGCACCATACCCGCGCCAATGACACCAAGACCAGCCATCATCAAACCAAAAACTGTGTATTGCAAAGCGCCACCACGGTCACCGGCATCTTCGGGTTCTTTGCCGCATCCTGGTCTTGGCAGTAGACCAATGCACTGTGACGGTTCGTTTTCTAAGTCGTAATTAAATGGAATGGTCGTGTTAGTTGAATTAATTATGTGATTAGTCACGTTGCCGCTTGAGACACTCGCGCTAACCGCGCTACTAGCCATAAGCAAAAAAACTCCAACAACAGCCGATATCACTAGTTTTCTCACCCATACATCGTGCCATCTCATGGAGAGTTTGCACTGCATGCGAACTAAAGTTGGATCTGAATATGGCCGTAGACACACATGCACAATCGCAGCAACCTCAGGTTGTGCTGGTCGTTGATTTTGGCGCACAATATGCGCAATTGATTGCACGCCGTGTGCGTGATGCCAAGGTTTATTCAGAAATCGTGTCGCATCGGATAACTGCTAGTGATCTGAAGGCGCGCAACCCGGCGGCAATTATTTTGTCAGGCGGGCCGAAAAGTGTGCATGTTGAAGGTGCGCCAAAACTCGACCCCGAAATCTATGAACTCGGCATTCCAATTTTTGGTATTTGTTATGGTGCGCAATTAATTGCTCATCAGTTGGGCGGAGAGGTATTACGCGGAGGCAAAGGCGAATATGGTCGCACAACTTTGCAACGCATCGCTGGTTCACGCTCTACTCTGTTGACTGACAGTATTCATAGCGAACTAAGCGTGTGGATGAGTCACTTTGATGCCGTAACGCGAACACCCGATGGTTTTATCGCAACCGCGTCGACGCCCGATGCACCGATGGCGGTTATTGAGTGTGCAGCAAAAAAGATTTGGGGAGTGCAGTTTCACCC
>WLFB01000163.1 GCA_009703975.1 Actinomycetota bacterium
GATCGCATCTTGCGAGAGCAACCGCAACTTTCAGGCGCTGAGGTATTTTCTCTCGCGCGCAAAGCAGTTGTTGCGCAGTACCAACAATTAGTTGTATCGGATTATCTACCAAAGATTATTGACCGCCGCGTACTCGACCGTGTTTTATCTAATAACAACGGAAGTCTCACTGCGAACTTGTCGTTTTATTCATCATGTATGCAGATGCCAGTTGAGTTTGCTGTTGCCGCATACCGCTTCGGGCATTCACAAGTTCGAGTTCTGTATCGCATCAATAGCGAAGTTGACCGTCTGCCAGTTTTCAGTGGATCATTCGGCACACCAGGTATCGACCTTGTTGGTTTTAGTGCTGCACCTTCAAACTTTGGGATCGACTGGTCGCGATTTTTTAGCCGCAGCGGACGAGCGGAGACGGGCGTGCAAAGCAGTTACAAAATTGACGCATCAATAACAAACTCGTTGAGTCTGTTGCCATTGCCCGTCACTTCGGCAGGGCCTGCAGACTTAGCGAAAAGAAACTTATTGCGCTCATCGCAACTTGGTTTGCCAACTGGCCAAGATGTTGCTCGTGCACTCGGCGTTCGTGTTTTGCGCGACGACGAAATTTTGATCGGCAAAGCAACTGGAGTCGCAACAGAAGCAACCGCGATAACAAAACTGGCGCCAAGTCTTGCGAGTAAAACACCGCTATGGGCGTACATTCTTGCTGAGTCAACGGCATCGGCGTATCGAGTTGTTGACGGTGCAATTGTCGGTCAACAACGAGCGCCGTTTCGCCTCGGACCAGTCGGCTCGCAAATAGTCGCTGAGACTTTTGTTGGATTACTTGCTAGTGACCCAAATTCGATTATCAACACGCAACAACCGCGCGCGCAGGCAAGTTCATTGCGACAACTGTTTGATCAGATCTCACAGAATATTTCGGTCAGCTCTGAGTCAGAATCGCCGCGCCGAGTTCAACCGAGACGTGACGAACCGGCACAGCGAGATCGACAGGCAACGCGACGCGAAGATCAAGAACCGCGTCGTGAAGAGCCGCGTCGTGAAAATCAGCAACCACGCGATCAACGTCGGCGCAATTAGCGAACTAGCTATTTTGTGTGGTGATGACCTTCGACATCAATCTTCGGCAACAACTTATTTATCCACGCTGGTATCCACCAGTTGCGATCACCAAGTAACTCCATCGTTGCTGGCACAAGAACCATACGCACAATTGTTGCGTCAATAAACACTGCGACCGATAGACCAAGACCGAAAAGTTTTAGTTGTCGGTCGTAGCCGAGCACGAAAGCGCCGAGCACGAAAACCATGATCAATGCAGCTGCGGTGATCACACGCGCAGTTGCTGTTAAACCGTCGGCAACTGCTGTGGCGTTATCGCCGGTGCGGTCATATTCTTCTTTGACTCGCGAAAGTAGAAACACTTCGTAATCCATAGAAAGCCCGAACACGATTGCGAATAACATCATCGGTGCCCACGACTCAATTGGCCCTGCTTTGCCAACACCAATCAGGCTGATTCCCCAGCCCCACTGAAATACTGCGACGAGCACACCATAAGCAGCACCGATTGAAAGCAAATTCATGATTACTGCTTTTAGTGGCACAAGCAAACTGCGGAACACTGCCATCAACAATAAAAATGAAAGTGAGAGCACGCCGATAAATAGGTATGGCATACGGCTACCGATTGCAGTTGCAAAATCTGTTCCAGCAGCCGTGAAGCCGCCAACTTTTGAATCAACACCTGATTGCGCGATTACATCGCTACGCAAGAATTTAACGAGTTGCGAAGTTGCTTCATCTTGTGGTGCTGTTGTCGGATAAGCAATAACTAATGACAGCGACCCATCTGCAGATGCGGGCACTGCTTGCGCATATGCCACGCCGTCAGTTGCGCTAATTGTTTTAACAAATGCTTCAAGTTTTGCTGGTTGCGCGGCGGTTTCGCCCTGCACGGTTATGTATAACGGACCGTTAAAGCCGGGGCCAAAACCTTCGGCAACCATGTCGAATGCTTTACGGACTGTTGAATCGGTTGGTGCATTGCCATTGTCGCCAAAGCCAAGTCGAATTGATGCGAGTGGTGAAGCAAGAATCAACAACACTGTGGTTGCACTAATTGCTGCTACCCACGGACGATGCTGGATGAATCGGCTCCAGCGATACCAGAATGTGAGTTCTTTAGCTTTTTTAGGACGATGCTTAATTGGCGTGCGCAAAGGTTTTACGACCAAGCTGACGAGCGTGATGCCGACAGTTATTGCGAGGCCTACTAAAAATATTTTCAATGACTCATTGATCACTGCGACGAGTGCGAACAGTACGAATGCCACTAGTGCGACAAGTGCCGCACGAGTTGTGACGTCAACACGATGTTTAACCATTGCTAACAGCGCTGGCAAAAATGTGATCGACGCGACGATCATAAACAAAACGCCAATCACTGCGCCGATTGCTAAACCGCGAGCGAATGCTAATCCCATAACGAATAAACCGAGTAGCGAAATGATCACCGTGATGCCTGCGAAAATTACTGCTCGACCCGAAGTGTCAACGGCTTCAACTACAGCATCTTCGACACTTAAACCGTCGGCAAGACATTCGCGATATCGAGTGACGATGAATAATGCATAGTCAATGCCAACACCGAGTCCGATCATCGCTACGAGCGATGTTGTGAAGTCTGGCATGCCGACGAGGTGACTTACAATGCCGACCACCGATGTGCCGATGCCGAGCCCGAGAATTGCTGTGCCGATTGGCAAACCCATTGCCAATACTGAACCGAAAGCAAGAACTAAAATAATTATCGCGGCGAGCAGACCATAAACTTCGCTGGCGGGAAGTTCAAAGCCGGCGAAGACTTCTCCTCCGTATTCAATTTGTACACCGTTGATGCTGAATTTTTCTCCGATCGCGCGGATGTCTTCACCAAGTTTGATGATCGCTTCTTGCGAACGAAGAGAGACATCAATTGTCGCGAACGCTGTCGTGGCCGATTGGTTGATTTGTCCTTGTGTATCAAACGGACTAATTACCGAGACGCCTTCAAGTGTTGCAACTTCGGCGAAGAGCGCCGACATCTTTGCTTTAACTTCGTCAGTTGCGATGCCCGATGGCGAGGTGAAAACGATTTGCCCGGTAAAGCCAGCACGATCTGAATTATTAGCCTTGAGCAGCGTTTGCACATCATTTGATTCACTCGAAGGCAGTTCAAATTCAGTGGCAAAATTAGTGCCGACCGAGTTTGATATTGCGCCGAGGGCGACGAGCAGAATGACCCAAAAACCAACCATCAATCGTCGACGACGGACACTAAAACGCGCAAGCTTTATCAACATAATTAAGGGCTTTCTTCGTAGCTGGGGGGGATTGCGCCCTCATCGTATATCGCCACCACAAATGCACTTGTTGATTTGTAAGTGACTCCTAACACTTAGTAGATTGTGCACAAGTTTGATGAGGGGGAAATATGAACTTACGGATTATCAGAATTTCGGCAGTGGCGCTTATTTCAGCAGCATTATTTGCAGGTTGTGGTGCGGACGGAAACGCCGCCGAAAGTGGCATCAGCAATGACATCACTGGTCATCTTCACGAATGGGGCGTTGAGACAAGCGCAGTCGCAGCAAACGTTGGCGAAGTTAAATTCACGGTTACCAATGACGGCACAATCGGTCATGAGTTTCTCGTTGTCAAGACCGACATTGCAGTTGGTGAGATTCCACTCGACGGTGATCATTTTCCTGAACCAGCAGACGGTCTCGAAGTAATTGACGAAATTGGTGAATTCAAAGTTGGAACAACTGAAACATTGACCCTCAATCTTGAGGCCGGAAAGTACCAACTAGTTTGCAATTTGCCAGGTCACTACAAGAACGGCATGCACCTGGGTTTCGAAGTCGTTTCATAATCAACTAAATAGCAAAGGCGACACATCGCTGTGCCGCCCTTACTTATCTCAGTGGTTAAACAGAATTTCTTCTGCGCTGATCTCGTGATTTTTAAAGTATACAGCGCTAATCGATCTCGGAACATGAAAACAGGGCCGGTGGGTTTCCCCGCCGGCCCTGACTA
>WLFB01000164.1 GCA_009703975.1 Actinomycetota bacterium
ACCGGTTCATCACCGATCACGTCGGCTGGGCGAGTTTTATCCACGTCAACTTTGAACATTACAAGTTTGCGCGCTGGGCCAGTTTTCATTTCGGCTTCAACTGCAGCGCGACCGATGAACTCATGGTCGAACTTCATCGCGCGATCCATGCCTGCTTCGAGTGGCGTGTAGATCGGTCGATATTCTCTGAACCAAGTGCCGAAATTCTTTTCTAAGCGCATGGTGATCAACGCTCTGAACCCGAACAGGCGCATATCAAATTCTTTACCAGCATCCCAAATCAGATCGAATAAATAGCGCTGATATTCTGGCGCGATCCAAATTTCGTAGCCGAGATCACCCGTATATGTCATTCGTGAGAGCCACACTGGCGCGTTGCCGATGTTAACTCGGCGAAAACTCATAAACGAGAAATCTTTAGTAGCCAGTGATGTGCTGGTTAATTTCTGTAAAACATCACGCGATCGCGGACCAGCCACAGTAAGACCAACCATTGATAAGGCAAGTGTTTCAAAACGAATCTGGCTGTTTGCAGGCAGGTGAGCCAAGAACCAGCGCGGATGATGCACTTCGGCCGCTTGTGATCCGAATAAGAAGAATTCTTCGTCACCAATACGAGACACAGAAAACTCTCCAACGATCTTGCCTTCTGGGTTGAGCATTGCAGTTAAGGCCGTGCGACCAATTTTTGGTAGGGCGTTTGTAAACAAACCTTGCAACCATGCTGATGAACCCGCCCCACTGACTTTGTATTTGGCAAAGTTTGAGGCTTCTGAGAAGCCAACACGTTCACGAACGGCGCGTGATTCTTCGCCGACATTTGTAAACGCATTTGAACGGTAGAAAGTTACATCTTCGATTGGCTCTTTGCCTAGGTCTTGAAACCAGAGTGGGTGTTCAAGACCGAAGCCGGCACCCATCACTGCATTATGTGAAAGTAATCGATCATAAATTGGCGTTGTGTGTAATGGTCGTGCAGCAGTTAGTTCTTCGTTAGGGAAGGTAATGCGAAAGCGTCGTGAATAATTCTCGCGAACTTTTGCATTTGTGAACTCAAGAGTTGCGAAGTCGCCATAGCGCGCGACATCCATTCCCCAGATATCGGCGCCTGGGTCGCCATGAACCATCCAATTAGCTAGGGATAGACCTACGCCGCCACCCTGTGACAAGCCAGCCATAACTGCACATGCTGACCACATGCCAGGCATGCCTTTGATTGGCCCAACAAGCGGATTGCCGTCTGGCGAAAATGTAAACGGTCCATTAACGAATTTTTTGATTCCAGCGCGACCGACAGCAGGGAAGTGAGCAAAGCCACGCTCAAGTTCTGGTGCAATGCGCTCAAGATCGTGTGGCAATAATTGAAACACAAAATCCCATGGTGTTTCTTTGGTTGACCACGGACGATTGTTCTGCTCGTAGGTGCCAAGCAAAATGCTTTGACCTTCCTGACGAGCGTAAATCTCGCCAGCGAAGTCGATCATGTGAGGTAGTTCTTTGCCATTGACGCGATTGAATTCGATTACTTCTTCCATCGGTTCAGTCATCAAATAGTGGTGCTCCATCGCCAAGACTGGCAATTCGAGGCCGCACATTCTGCCGACTTCACGAGCCCACAGACCGCCAGCGTTAACTACGTGTTCAGCATGAATCGTGTGGTCTTTGTCCGTGATTACATCCCATGTGCCATCAGCGCGATGGCTTAGACCAGTTACCCATGTATTTGTGTAAACCTCAGCGCCACGATTCTTTGCACAGATCGCGTATGCATGGGTTACACCGTAAGGGTCGACGCTGCCTTCATCTTCGTCGAATAGTGCGCCAACGAAATATTTTTCTTCCAGTAACGGGTTTAAAACCTTTGCTTCTTTGACAGAGATGATCTCCATCTTCATACCTAAATAACGACCACGAGCCTGCGCCATTTTTAGCCAGTCAAGGCGTTCTGGAGTGTCAGCTAATTGGATGCCGCCAGGCAAGTGAATGCCACAGTTTTGACCAGACTCTTTTTCGATCTCCTTGTATAGGTTCACCGTGTATTGCTGCAAGCGAGCAACGTTTGGGTCACCATTAAGAGTGTGCATACCTCCGGCGGCATGCCAAGTCGAACCTGCGGTTAGTTCTTTGCGCTCAACGAGCACGACGTCTGTCCAGCCCGCTTTGGTGAGGTGATAGAGCACTGAGGCGCCGACAACACCGCCGCCAATAACGACAACTCTTGCTGATGATTTCATTTACTTACCTTTCTATTAATTAAAAATCTGTCGCGACTCCACCCTCGGAGACACGTCGCTTGACGAATTCTTTTAGTTCTTCGTGAACTGCATCATCGAGTTCAGGTGTTGTGTATGCATCGAGCCAAGTCTTGGCAAGTTCAGTAGTTTTGGTAACTGCCGTTGGGCTTCCGCCTTCTTGCCAACTTTCATAATTGCGCCAGTCTGAAATCATCGGCTTGTAGAACGCATCTCGAAAGCGGTCTTGCGTATGCTGCACGCCAAAGAAGTGTCCACCTGGGCCGACTTCGCCTATTGCTTCGTGCGCCAATGTTGCTTCATCAACAACAATCGGCTCAAGATATGCAGCCACCATGCCAAGCAGATCGGCGTCAAGCACAAATTTTTCAAGCGAAGAATGCAATCCGCCTTCCATCCATCCTGCGCCGTGCATCAAAAAGTTGACACCGCCTTGAATTGCTCCCCAAAGTGAAAACACACTTTCATAAGCGGCTTGAGCATCAAGTGCGTTAGAGGCACAAACATTGCTGGAGCGGTATGGCACGTTATAACGGCGGGCGAGTTGACCGCCAGCCATTGCTGTGCGCATATATTCGGGTGTACCGAATGCTGGTGCGCCCGATTGCATGTCAACATTGCTGGTGAAGCCGCCGTAAGCGACAGGTGCGCCTGGTCGAACTACTTGTGTAAAGGTCATGCCAGCCAACGCTTCGGCGTTTTGTTGGGCGAGTGCCCCAGCCAAAGTGATTGGTGCCATGGCGCCAGCCAAAGTGAACGGAGTGATGATAATTATCTGATTGCGAGACGAATACTCCATGATGCCTTGCAACATCGGGGTATCAAGACGAAGTGGTGATGAAGAGTTAATAATGCTGAAAACTGATGGCTCTTTGTCAAGAGTTTCGTTATCAACTTGCCGTGCGATTCGTGACATCTCAAGAACGTCTTGATTGCGTTGGCGACCGAGGCTGTAACAGTGGATTGCTTTATCTGTGAGAGTCAACATGTCGTAGGTGGTCTCAATATGGCGAATAGATGCGTGTAGATCAATCGGCTCAACTGGGTAGCCGCTAATGAAGTGGATGATGTTGAAAACTTGAGTTAGTTTCAACAATTCTTGAAAGTCTTGTCGAGTGCCAGGGTGGCGGATGCCATCGAGACCGATGAAGTTCGGTGTGCTGGCAACCGAGCCAAATGACATCCAATTACCACCGATATTCAGTGTATGGTTAGGGTTTCGCGCGTGCAGCTTAAATTCGCTTGGGCAAGTTTTGATTGTTTCAAGTACCATTTCGGGGTCAAACCGTACGCGTTGGTCTTCTATCTTCGCTCCGGCCTTCTTTAACAAGTCGCGTGCGTCTGGATCTAAGAAATCCATGCCGTATTCTGAAAGTATTCGCAGACTGGCAAGATGTATTGACTCGATTTCGTCATCGCTGACTACTTTCGTCGGCGCATAACGCATGCGAGGTTGCTTGAACGGCTTTTGTTCCGGCAATTTAACTTCTGTTGTCGAAGTTCGGGCTCGGCCGCGCCGACGATTTGGCTCAAGATTCTCAGTAGTCACGGCACAAACTCTAGTTTTAATAGTGCCTTAATTGCGCATTTTCAGCAGAAAGACCGCCACTAAATTGCGACAAGCTGAGGTTTCTAATCAGCGATTTATAGATTCTTGCGCTTGCGAATCTCGGCCGAGATTGCGGGCACAATTACGTGAAGATCACCGATCACGGCATAGCCAGCCTTGGTGACAATGTTCGCTTGTGCGTCGATATTGATAGCCAAGATGTTTTTAGACGCCATTGCCCCGACCCAATGTTGGATAGCGCCAGAGATGCCGCATG
>WLFB01000165.1 GCA_009703975.1 Actinomycetota bacterium
AAGTTGCTAGTGGAAACGCATTTTTATTGCAGGCTGGTGACTGCGCAGAAAGTTTCGAAGAGTTCACTGCAGTAAATATTCGAGAGAAACTTCGCGTCATTTTGCAGATGGCAGTGATGCTCACCTATTCGATGGGTGTACCAGTTGTGAAAGTCGGCAGAATCGCCGGACAATTCGCCAAGCCCCGCTCGAGCGACACCGAAATGGTCGGCGATAAAGAGATCGCTTCTTTTCGTGGACACATGGTCAATGATCCTGCACCGCACATCGAGTCTCGCGTGCCAGACCCGCAACGCATGGTGCAGGCGTATCACCAATCAGCAAGCACACTCAACTTATTGCGCGCGTTCACCAAAGGTGGTTTTGCCGATCTGAATCGTGTCCACGCATGGAACCAAGAATTTGTTACAACCAGTGCAGCCGGTCAGCGATACGAACAAGTCGCCGGCGAAATTGAGCGAGCACTGGCATTTATGCGTGCGTGCGGCATCGATACAGAGAGCCATAGCACATTGCATGAAGTTGACTTCTATACAAGCCATGAAGCATTAATTCTTGGATACGAAGAGGCGCTCACTCGTCAAGACTCTCTGACCGGCACTTGGTATGACTGTTCGGCTCATATGTTGTGGATCGGCGAGCGAACTCGGCAACTTGACGGCGCGCACATCGAATTTTTGCGCGGCGTCGGCAACCCGGTTGGTTGCAAGATTGGCCCAGAAACGACAACAGACTTTGTTTTGACTTTGTGCGAAGTTCTCAACCCCGCACGAGTTGCTGGTCGCTTGACGCTGATCACGCGAATGGGCGCCGACAAAATTGAAACAGTTTTACGACCGCTGATTCGAGCCGTGCGTGATGCTGGTCATCCAGTTGTTTGGGCGTGTGATCCAATGCATGCAAATACTTTCACCGCCACCAATGGTCGCAAGACCCGACACTTTGATGACATCATTCGCGAAATCACCGGTTTCGTATTAGCCCATCGTGCCGAAAATAGTTGGCCAGGTGGCATTCACGTTGAACTCACCGGAGACAACGTCACCGAGTGTCTTGGCGGTGCCGAGGCTGTCAGCCAGAAAGATCTTGACACTCGCTATGAATCAGTTTGTGATCCACGACTCAATGCGCGACAATCACTAGATCTCGCATTTCGTGTTGCTGAACTAATTCGTACAGCAAAATAACCCCAATGCGGGCATTTGAACTCGCACGAGAGTGGCCTGCGCCGAATACTTCAATATGCGTAATCGACCGTAACGGTGACACACATACTTTTGGTGATACATCGCGAACATCTCGCATTGCTTCAATATCTAAGTTGTTGACCGCATGGGCGACGCATATAGCAATTGAAGAGGGTTCGACGACTCTTGACACGCCTGTAGGTCAAGACGGTTGCACGCTCGCCCACTTGTTGGCGCACGCAGGTGGATACAGCTTTGATGGTGACACGCCGATTGTCAGCCCTGCTCGTAAACGCATCTACTCGAACTCTGGATACGACTTGATCGCCGAGCATCTTGAATCAGTCACCGAAATTGCTTTCAATGAATACCTCAATGATGCAGTGTTCTCGCCACTCGGTATGGCCTCAAGTTCGCTAAATGGGTCGGGCGCAAAAGATGTTGTTTCGTGTGTTGATGATCTAGTTGAGTTCGCGCTCGAGTTGCGAAAGCCACAACTAATAAGCGCAGAGACTGCGCGAATAGCGACAACTACTCAGTTCGCAGACTTAGAAGGAGTCGTGCCTGGTGTAGGTCGTTTCAACCCGTGCAACTGGGGTTTTGGGCCAGAGATTCATGGGGCAAAACACCCACATTGGATGGGCACGCGAAATAGTGCTTCGACTTTCGGACACTTCGGTGGCACAGGAAGTTTTATCTGGCACGACCCTGTGGCGAATATTTCATGCATTGCGCTTTGCCGAGTTGAATTCGATAATTGGGCGCTGCATTACTGGCCACAATTTTTTGACGCTTTATTAGATGAGTAACCGACATGATTAAAAAACAAATCAATGCTGATCTTTTTCTGCTTTTATTTTGCACGTTTTCAACGGCGGCAGCCAACAGTGTTGTGTTCGCATCAATGTCTGAGTTGCAAGAAAAATATGGCTACGCCGATTCGGCTCTCGGATTAATCGCCGGCACTGGTTTCGCACTTGGTTTAGTCGTTCAATTATTTGTTGCACCGCTCGCCGATCGTGGTCACGGGCGAAAATTAATTCAAGTAGGTCTCGCACTTGCCGGCATTGGATCTGTCGTATTTGTATTTGGTGACTCACTTGGTTGGTTTATCGTTGGTCGCGCCATTGTTGGCGCGTCACTAGGTTGCACGTTTCCGGCGGTGCGCGCACTCGCTGCCAATCTCGACCGCACCCGCAGTGCAGAGAGACTTGGCGCGGTTGCCGGCACCGAGATTGGCGGCTTTGTTACGGGCCCACTTGTTGGATCACTATTAATAGATCCGTTTGGCCTTGACACGACGTTTCTCGTGTTTGGCGCAATGGCAGTGTTCGCCTTAGTAGTAATAATGCCGCGCAGGTTTCCTGAGTTGGTGAAGACTTCTGAATCAGAAAAGTCAAGTCTCGATTTACTTCGTCTGCCAGAAATTCGCGTGGCATTACTACTGACGCTGGCTGTGACGTTTCCAACTGGAATGTTCGACGCACTTTGGGATCGATTCTTAGACGACCTAGGTGGCAACAACGCGATGACTGGTTTGACATTCGCCGTTTACGGTCTGCCGTTTATTTTGTTTTCATCGCGCGCAGGAAAACTGATTGATAAACGCTCGCCAGTTGCAGTCGCGCTATGGCTTGTTATCCCAGTGAGTTTGATGACGATGAGTTACGGCTTCTTCAAGTCACCCTGGCTAATTCTGTGTCTTGGATTAATTGAAGGAACTGTTCAATCTGCAATTGCGCCCGCAGGAATGGCAGCAATCGCCAAGGCCGCACCACTCGGTAGAGCGTCTGCAGCCCAAGGCTTGTCTGGTTCGGTAAATGTGTTTGGGCAAATGTTGGCGGCCTTTATTGCACCAAGTATCTACGGCAATTTCGGTGCACGAACTACTTTTGTGACAGTGGGTATTGGTATCGGCGCCGTTGCGGCGATCGCCGCATTGTTACACGCTAAAAACTTACGCGATATTACGCGCTAACAAGCGCATTAATTATTACTTACTAGTTAAAGCCGCTCAATAATCATTGCCATACCTTGACCGCCACCAACACACATTGATTCGAGACCGAATCGTTTGTCTGTGTGTTGCAAGCCGTTGATCAAGGTTGTCATGATTCGAGCACCGGTCATTCCAAATGGGTGACCGAGCGCAATTGCTCCACCGTGAATATTTAGTTTCTCCATTGGGATACCTAAGTGTTTTGCTGATGGGATCACCTGTGCAGCAAATGCCTCGTTAATCTCAACAAGATCAATTTGGTCAATCGTCATTCCGGCACGCTTGAGTGCTTGACGACAAGCTTCAATTGGTCCGAGTCCCATAATTTCAGGATTTAAACCAGAGACACCCGACGAAACGATTCGCGCCAACGGCTTGATGCCCAGTTGCTTAGCTTTAGTGTCGCTCATTACAACAACTGCTGCTGCGCCGTCATTTAATGGGCACGCGTTGCCTGCAGTAATTTCACCGTCTGGGCGAAACACTGGCTTCAAACCGGCGAGACCTTCTGCAGTCGTACCAGCACGAGGTCCATCATCCTTTGAGATAACAGTGCCGTTCGGCAATGTGAGCGGCGAAATTTCTCGATCAAAGAAACCATTTTCTTGGTTAGCAACTGCGCGTTGTTGACTTCGCGCACCAAATGCATCCATTTCAAGACGGGTCACACCTTCAAGTTCGCGAACATTTTCTGCGGTTTGTCCCATTGCGATATACATGTCAGCAAGACCTGCTGCAGCCGACCATACGCCTTGGCCACCGGCGGCGCGTGCCTTGGTGCGCTCACCTGATGGCTTGAAAATTGCGTTAGGCGCGATGTCGCTTGCACCCGATGCATATCGGCTAACAGTTTCGACACCGGCAGCAATAAAACAATCGCCCTCGCCA
>WLFB01000166.1 GCA_009703975.1 Actinomycetota bacterium
GGTCAAGATTTTTTGCAGTAACCCGACCATGAATATCGGCAGCGATTGCGCGAACGCCACAAGTCGGACAGTCACCCGAAGTGGTTAGTGCCGTCGGTGCAAAATATTTTGCGCAAGGCTCACACCACGGCATTGATCTCTACTCAGCCCGCTTGCGTACACGAATCTTGATCGGAACCGAACCGAATTCAAAACCTTCTCGAATTGATCGCTCGAGATATCGCAAATAGGTTGGTGGCAACTCTTTGTTAACAAACAAAGTAAACGTCGGTGGATCAGACGCACCTTGTAGTGCATACAACACTCGACCGCCACTTGGGGCTGGTTGCTGTTGTTGCGCTCGTGCTATCACCCTGTTGACATCTCGAGTTGGTACGCGACGATGATATTGCTCAATTGAGTCTTGCAACACTGGTCGTAGTTTTTGAACACCCTTGCCAGTTAGTGCTGACATCTTCAACACCGGTGCGTCGCCAACGAAGAATAATTTACGACCGATTTCAATATCTATTTCGGCACGCTCATCCGCATTTAACATTTCCCATTTATTAAGAACTACGACCACAGGGCTACCAGATGCGTCAATTCGCTCAGCGAGTCTTTGATCTTGACTCGTAATACCTTCGGTTGCATCTATCACGAGCAACGCAATATCTGATTCGTCAACGGCTCGCAACGCACGAACAAATGAGTAATACTCGGTTGATTCGTCGACTCGACTTCGTCTGCGCATTCCGGCAGTGTCGACAAACATCATCGGCCCGTCTGGTGTTTCAACAACCGTGTCTATTGAGTCACGTGTTGTACCAGGCATGTCATGGACGACTGCACGATCTTGCCCGACGAGTCGATTGAAAAGTGTGCTCTTGCCAACATTCGGTCGACCAACTATCGAGACACGCGGAATACCAGGCGTTCGATTTGGACCTTGTCGCTCAACTACTACTTCTACTTCATCGTCACCGTCTCGTCGCGGAACGCGAATTAAAATTTCATCCAAGACATCGCCGGCTTTGCGTCCATGCAATGCCGAAACCGGAAAAGGATCGCCCAGTCCAAGTGAGAGAAACTCCCATTTGTCGAACTCGCGTTTATCGGTGTCAACTTTATTTGAGACAACCAAAACTTCTTTACCGCTTGTACGCAGCCACTTTGCAATTGCTTGATCATCATCCAAAACGCCGACCGTTGAGTCAACAACAAACAACACCAGATCTGCTTCTTTCACGGCCGATTCAACCTGGCGACTAACTTTGCCGTCAAGTTCTGTTCCGCCAGGCATCCATCCGCCTGTGTCGACAACATTGAAATGACGCCCTTGCCACTCAACTTGACGCTCAAATCTGTCGCGAGTTACCCCAGGCGTGTCTTGAACAATCGCCACTTGAGAACCCATAAAACGATTAAACAGGGTGCTTTTGCCGACATTTGGTCGTCCGACAATGACAACTGTTGCTAGGGAAGTTGTCACGCCTGCAGTTTACCGTTGCAATGACAAGGTATTCTTCGAAGCGGTGAATAACGTCGACGAAGTTATCCTTGCGTCGCCTCGTGGCTTTTGTGCCGGAGTCGAAATGGCGATCAAAGCATTGGCGTGGATGGTTCGCACCTTTGATGAACCTGTTTACTGCTATCACGAGATCGTCCATAACAAAATCGTCGTAGATCGATTTAAAAGTTTGGGTGTCGTTTTTGTCGATGATCTTGATCAGATTCCAAAAGGACGTCCGATAATGCTTTCAGCACACGGCTCTGCGCCGCAAATCGTGGCAGCCGCACGCGAACTTGGCAGCTATGTCGTTGATTCTGTCTGTCCGCTGGTAACCAAGGTTCACCACGAAGTCAAAACTCGAGCAAATAAGGGTTACAGAATCGTTTACATCGGTCATGATGGACACGAAGAAGCCGTCGGCACTATGGCAGTTGCGCCTGATTCAATTTCACGTGTCGAAACTTTGGCCGAGGTTGATGCGCTTGAACAATTCAACGAACCCGTTGCAATTCTTGCTCAAACAACTCTGTCACATCGCGACTGGAAGGATGTCGCCGATGCTGTGCGACTAAAGTATCCGCAAGTCTGGTCTCCAGGCAAGAGCGATCTTTGCTTCGCAACAACTAATCGGCAAGGCGCGTTGATGCAGATTGCCCGCGAGTGCGATGCGATAATCGTCATCGGATCAGATAATTCGTCAAACACACGCGCGCTTGAAAAACTTGCTAAAGATGTTGGTTGCAAAAATGTTTACCGTGTCAACGATGCAAGCGAACTTCCGAAAAACTTTTTAGGCACCGTAGGCGTGACTGCCGGTGCCTCGGCACCTGAAGAACTTGTCGCAGAGATAATTCGCATGCTGGCACCGACCAAGGGCGTTCGCGAGATAAAAATCGCCCAAGAAGATGAATACTTTCCACCGCCAAGACATATTCGTCAATTACAAACAAGTATCGAACTAGTTGCGACGACAATGCTCGGCGGATCCTTTGCGTCACGACGAATTGTTGACGACAAAAAAACCGCTGCCAGCACAGTTCTGGCGCTGCTTGCTAATTAGTTAGCTAGTTTTGCACGCTAATTTCACGCACTAGTTTCACGCACTAGTTTCGCGGCACTTCGCTCCATGGCTTGTCGCGATCAACACGTACATCACCTGGCAGACCCAAAATTCTTTCTCCAAGGATGTTTTTCATCACTTCGGTTGTGCCGCCTTCAATACTGTTGGCGCGACTTCTGAGAAATGCTTTTGGCACAGAGTCGAAACTCATAGCCGTCTCTGGGCGAACTAGTTCGTAACTTCCATAGAGCATTCCATTTGCACCTAATAGATCAACACAAAATTCATACGTATCTTTATTGAGTTCAGCACTGGCAACTTTGCCGATTGAACCCTCTGGTCCGGGCGTTCCCATCCGACGGTTCTGACCTGCGCGAATATTTGTTAGCCGCAAGACCTCTGCCTTAATCCACAACTTCATCAAATGATCTTGCGTCGCACTTGACTTCTGATCTTTTGGCAAGGCCTGCCACAACTTCACTGCTTCACGAATCGGGCCTGATGCCTTGCGCGGTATCGCACCACCGATCGCAACTCGCTCGTTCATAAGAGTCGTCAAACTGACACGCCAACCGTCTCCGGCTTTGCCCAGAGTTTCGTTTACTGAAACACGAACATCGGTAAAATACACTTCGTTAAATTCAGCCTCGCCAGTTATCTGACGCAAAGGTCGCACTTCAACACCGGGCGCTTGCATGTCGACGATCACTGCAGTTAATCCAGCATGTTTCACAGCCTGCGCATCTGTTCTAACTACTAATAAACCCCATTTTGATAAATGAGCAAGAGTTGTCCATACCTTTTGTCCATTGATCAACCATTCCTCGCCATCGCGAACACCCTTGGCAGATAACCCAGCAAAGTCAGACCCAGATCCCGGCTCAGAAAATAACTGACACCAAATCTCTTCACCAGTAAATAACGGTCTCATATATTTATTTACTTGCTCTTGAGTACCCCATTGCGAAATAGTTGGTGCGCACATTCCATAACCGATGGGGTTGCGCATATAACTTGAAGGCCCACCCGCAGCGGCGATTGCTTCGTTGACAATCTTTTGATGCTTTGGCGAAGCGTTTAGACCACCGCTACCTACCGCAAAGTGCACCCACGCCAGACCAGCATCAAATTGCGCACCAAGAAATTTGACCGTCGAAGTCGAACTGGGTGGATAGTCGCTGATCAACTTGTCGACACAGCGTTGAACTTCGGTGTCAGAAATTATCGTCTCGACTTCGGTAGTAGTCATAAAACCCCTTAAGTGTTTTTATCTTAATTGCTTCAGTTTTAGTTTGTAGATCTCATCAGCCGTGCCCACTGATCTTTTTCTGAAACTGCGACCTCCTGAAACATTAGACGCAATCTCATCACCCATCGCAACCCGGCAGTATTACTTGTTTGAATGTAAAACATCTTAAGGTTCGTCAACATTCTGATGATTACCGCTCGATTTGTTACCGGTTGAAGAAAACTATCGCTCCATCGAGCCTGAGGGTTGAGATTGAGAAACA
>WLFB01000167.1 GCA_009703975.1 Actinomycetota bacterium
GGCAAGAGATGAAACTTTGAATGAATTCACTGATTTATTCTAAGGTTCAAGCCATGAGTGCTGTGTCAAATCATGTAGGGATAAGCGCCGACTATTTAACAAGAGCACTCGCCAAGATTTCGGGTGGAGTAAATCTCACGATTGATTCAGTGAAATCTATTGGCACAGGTCAGATGGCAGAAAGTTACAGGGTCATATTCAATGAACCACTTGCTAGCGGCGCCGAGAGCGTTGTGGTGAAGGTGCCTTCGCAAAATGAAAATAGTCGCGGCGCATCGCGCGCGACTCGTTGTTATGAACTTGAAACTAATTTCTATGCGAACCTGCGCGAGCACGTCAAAGTCGCCGCACCTGACTGTTTGCATGTTTGGTATGACGCAACTTCTGACGACTTTGTGTTGGTGCTCGAAGATATTGTCGGGGCGACGCAAGGTGATCAGATTTCAGGCGCAACGATGCAACAAGCCGAGGCGGCGATTGATGAATTAGTGAAGTTGCATTATCCACTTTGGGGATCAGAAAAACTGAACGAGTTCAATTGGTTGCCAAAGCATTCGGTCACTAGCGCGGCCGGAACGAGTCAGTTATTGAAGGCAATGTTTCCGGGCTTTGCTAAGCGATTCGCAAGCACGGTGAGTGCCGAGATTATTTCGCTTGGCGCCAGACTGGTTGAGAATTTCGACCGCTATATCGCAGCGTTTCCCGATGTTCTGACTGTTGCTCATCGTGATTTTCGGTTAGACAATTTATTGTTCTCTGAAAGCGAAAAACATTTTGATGTCAAAGTTGTCGACTGGCAAACTGTTGGCGCAATGCCAGGTGCGTGCGACTTGGGGTATTTCATTGGAGCAAGTTTTAGCGTTGTAGACCGTCGTAACAATGAGCAGAGTTTGGTTCGAAGATATTGCACAGGGCTTCAAGCAAGAAATATCGGTGTTGATTACCAAGACATATGGGCGCAATACCGTCTGCTTGGTACTTCGGGCTACATCATGGCTATTGTCGCATCGATGCTTGTTAAACAAACTGACCGAGGCGATGCGATGTTTGCGGTGATGGCCAATCGCCATGGCCAGCAAATGCTCGACCTTGAAACTGAAAAGCTTTTCGCTTAAAGAGATGACCAATTAGAGATGGCCAAATTCACAGCACTTGATGAGCGATTTGCGCATCAGATACCTGAGCCGTTTCCAAATGTGCTGCACTTTCACCCAGATTGGCGAGAGAGTTTGTTTTTCATCATGCACGAGCGTGAGAAGCCTGGCGATGTGTTGATCTTGACGCTCGCACACTTCCCATCCCGTGAAGAAATGGATTCGCTACAACTTGGTCGTGTTGGTGATTCGCCGATTATGGCTCGCCACGTGCGAAAAGTTGACGGCGATCAAGATGATTTTCGTGTCGGACCGATCACAGTTGATGTAGTCGAACCGCTAAAAAAGATTCGCTTGGTGGCCGCAGCCAGCGAATCGACACCCGTAAGTTTCGACGTTACGTTTACGGCTCGCACGGCGCCTTATCAACTTCGTCGTGGCACGATGAAAGCAAAATATGAAATCATCTGGGATCAGTCGCATATGTTTCAAAGTGGTGTCTACAACGGTTTGTACACGCACAACGGTCAGACAACCCAGATAGATAATTGGTGGGGTCAACGCGATCATTCGTGGGGTGTACGTGCGCATGCCCGTTGCCCGTTGTGGATGTGGATGCCAATTCAACTCGAAGAAGGAATGCTCAGCGTCTGGCATTGGGAGTATCCGAATGGCGCGCGCGTTTATACCGATGGTTGTTTCGCCCCGGCTAATGGCGGCGAACCAATACCAGTTATTGATTTTCAACACGACCTGCACTGGCTAGATGCTGCTGGCCGACCAGTTTCATACGAGAAATTTGGTGACGAGGTTGTTGGATTAGCGGGCATTGTTGTTTTCACATTGCAAGGCGGCCGAAAAATTACAGTTGAAGCCACTGGCCGATGGGCGCAGCGCTATAGCCAAATTGCCAATCGCGCCGACAATGTTCTCGGTGGCGGTTTAAGCGAAATGCAGGTCAAAACGTCAGATGGCGTATCTGGTACAGCGATTTTTGAAATAACTGGTCAATTTCATCACAGATATTTTCCAATTGCGCGTGGAGCTAACTTTCCACCAGATGGTCAGTAAATTCGGCGAATTTTCATGTCACCTAAACCAGCATCAGCGATAACGCGAGCGAAGAACTTGGCACCAACTGATCGGCAATTTGATCCGCAAGATCTAGACCGTGTGCGACGCGGTTTCATTGCTGCTCGCACCGAGCCAGAAATAGTTGACGACCGAGGCAGAACTGTTGTTGACACGGGTGCATATGAATTTCTGCGTGACAACAGAGAGCAACCCGACACTGTAAATCCACATTTGTGGCGACATGCAACACTCAATGCTCATCACGGCTTGTTTGAAGTTGCAAAAGATATTTGGCAAGTTCGTGGTTATGACATTTCAAATATAACTTTCATCAAGGGCACGACCGGCTGGGTCGTTATTGACCCACTCACAGCTGACAGCACAGCCAAGGCATCGCTTGATTTAATGACTGAGCATGTTGAAAATCGTCCGGTGACGGCTGTGATTTATACGCACTCCCATGCCGATCACTTTGGTGGTGTGCTCGGTATCACGACAAAAGCTGACGTTGAATCTG
Source organism: Actinomycetota bacterium (assembly GCA_009703975.1). Lineage (GTDB taxonomy): Bacteria > Actinomycetota > Acidimicrobiia > Acidimicrobiales > Ilumatobacteraceae > BACL27. The sequence continues at coordinate 2,686 of WLFB01000167.1, forward strand.
GCAAATGCCAAATAATTGCGCCGGTAGGTTTTTTGCACGAAGCAATTGCTGAAAATATTATTGCTGGTCCAGCGATGAGCAGGCGAGCGACGTACCAGTTCGGTCGACTATTGCCTCCCAGTCCGCAAGGTCATGTTGATTGTGGGTTAGGCAATTCTGTGCCTACGGCAGCGCCATCACTGTTGGCGCCGACACGCGACATCACGTATACGGGCGAAGAATTAGTAATTGACGGCGTGCGAATTGTGTTTCAACTAACTCCAGAGACAGAAGCCCCTGCAGAGATGAACTTTTTCTTTCCAGATCATGGGTGGCTATGTATGGCCGAGAATTGTTCTCACACGATGCACAATTTGGTGCCGATTCGCGGCGCCTTGGTGCGTAACGCATTGAACTGGTCAAAATACATCAATGAAAGCATCGAACTTTTTGCCGACAAGACCGACGTTCTTTTCACTTCACATAATTGGCCGCGCTGGGGCAGACAGGATGTGCGAGAGTTTCTAACTTTGCAGCGCGATCTCTATCGCTGGATTCACGATCAAACAATGCGCTTTGCGAATCATGGAATGACAGCACTAGAAATCGCAGATCTACTCGTGTTGCCCGATGAATTTTTAGCCCAAGAGCACACTCGAGGTTTCTACGGCGATCTCGTGCATAACGTCAAAGCCGTTTATCAGAGATATTTAAGTTGGTATGACGCCAATCCAGCAAACTTAAACAAGCTTCCACCAACACAGGTGGGTGCCAAATATGTTGAACTTGCTGGTGGTATCGACGCGCTCATAGATGTTGCTCAGCAGGCATTCGATAGTGGCGATTATCGCTGGGTGGCCGAATTGGTGAACCACGCAGTATTTGCTGATTCAAAAAATCTGCGCGCACGAAACTTACAAGCCGACGCGCTTGAGCAACTCGGCTATCAAGCTGAGTCATCAACATTTCGTAACTCTTATTTGATGGGTGCACAAGAACTTCGAAATGGTCCGCCGCCAAGTGGAGAGGCTCGTGTACGAGCAAGAAGTTTGATCAAAGCCATGTCACTTGATCAGGTTTTTGACACGGTTGGTACACGCATGATCTCAGAGAATCTCACTGGGGTTAATCTCTCGCTTAATTGGTTGTTTACCGATATGGCCGAAACACCCGATGAAATGTGGATTATTGGTATTTCAAATAGGACGCTTTTTGCTACACAGGGGCGTCACGATGCCAATGCAGCAGCGACAATAAGAATTTCTCGAGATCTATTTTTAGAAGTGATTGCTCAGACAACGTCATTTGTTGACGAGTTGCAAAAAGGCACAGTCATCATCGATGGCGATGCTGGTGCATTGCTGACTATTTTCGGCAATCTTGACAAATTTATGAC
>WLFB01000168.1 GCA_009703975.1 Actinomycetota bacterium
GCTGGTCGTGTTGGCGGTACGGCGCCTGCCTGGTTGAGCGCTGCAAATGAAGTTGCGGTTGAGGCATTTCTTGCAGGTGCCGTGCAATGGTCACAAATTCCGACCATCATTGAAGCAACGATGCAACACCATGATGGTCTAATGCCAATAGAAGTTGAAGATATTTTAGAAGCAGACAAAGTTGCGCGCCATTGGGCTCGAGACATAGTGCGAAAGGAAGTCGTGAGTTGAGTTCGATTTATTCAAAGTTTCGCAATGAGATTGCTGCCGGTGGATCAGTGGACGATCAAGATGTTGTAAAAAATAATGCGGCGACCACTTGGAGTACCGTCGTTATCGTCGTCGGTCTGCTTGCGTGGCTGGGTGTCAAAAATCCTTGGTCGCTACTATTTGTGGTCGGGCTGATTGTGTCGGTGTTTTTGCACGAACTTGGTCACTTCGTAAGCGCGCGTCGCAGTGGTATGAAGGTCACTCAGTTTTATATGGGCTTTGGTCCAAGAGTGTGGAGCACCAAGCGAGGCGAAGTTGAGTTCGGTGTAAGAGCATTGCCGATCGGCGCATTCGTGCGAATTGTTGGCATGAATAATTTGGATGAATGTGATCCTGCCGACGAGCCTCGCGCATATCGCCAGCAGTCTTATCCAAAAAGAATTTTTGTAATTACGGCCGGCTCGGTCATGCACATGATTATTGCCGCGACTTTATTTATTGGCGTCTACGCAACAGCCGGTCGATTCGGCGACACAAAAGAGTTGCTGATCTACGGTGCGCCAGCCACTGGCTCGCCTGCAGAAGAAATTGGTCTGCAAGATGGTGATCAGATCTTGGCGATCAACGCAACCAAAATTGCCTCACGATCAGAACTGATAGAAACAATTGTTGCTTTTAAACCTGGCGACACAGTTCAAGTAGAAATTCAGCGCGAAGGCGAAGTTTTCTCTCGTAGCGCAAAACTAATCAGCAATCCGGCTAATCCGCAGATTGCATTTTTGGGTGTTTCAACAGACTCTTACAAATACGTGCGACAAAATATCTTTGGCGCCGTTGGATACGGGCTCGCTGATGTTGTCACGGCCGCACGCGCATCGGTAACTGGTGTATTTGTTGTAATCAACCCTGCGAACATTCTTTCAAATGTCGTTGCTGATGAGCCTGACCCTCTAACTCGTCCGACGACCGTTGTAGGTGCAAGTCAAGTAGGCGGCGAGATAGGCCGTAGTGAAGGACTCAAGGGCATATTGATTATGTTGGCCAGCGTCAATGTTTTCGTCGGAGTATTTAACATGTTGCCGCTTCTGCCATTTGATGGTGGTCACGCAGCTATTGCGACCTACGAAAGGTTTCGATCTCGCCGTGGTCGCGTTTATCGTGCTGATGTTGGCAAGATGGTGCCTGTGGCAACTACAGTCGTCGCGTTGCTGGTCATGTTGCTTTTTGCTGGGTTATATCTTGATGTCACAAGTCCACTCGGCTGACCGTATTTAGTTTTATGACTCAACCACAGTACGAGCGTAAAAAAACTCGACAGATAAAAGTCGGAAAAGTACTAGTCGGCGGAGATGCACCAATCAGTGTGCAATCGATGACGATCACGAAAACTGCTGATGTCGACGGTACTTTGCAACAGATCTATGCCTTGGCTGCTGCGGGCTGTGACATCGTGCGGTGTACCTGTAACGACGCTCAGGCCGCCGAAGGTTTGGCGCAAATTGTGCCGCGATCACCTGTGCCAATTATCGCCGACATACATCACCAATACCGCATGGCGTTGGCGGCACTTGAGGCTGGCGTGCACGGGTTGCGGCTTAACCCAGGCAACATTCGCAAGCCTGAGCACATTAAGGCGGTGGCATCAGAGGCGCGCGATCGTGGTGTTTCGATTCGCATTGGTGTTAATGGCGGATCATTGGATTCTTCTCTTTACGAAAAACATGGTGGGTTAACAGCTGAGGCGATGGTTGAATCGGCGCAACAAGAGTTGCGCTATTTCGAAGAAGTTGATTTTGATCTTGTCAAAATTTCGGTAAAGGCATCAAATGTTCCGTTGATGGTTGAGGCCTATCGCATGCTGAGTGCGATCACGGATTTTCCGTTGCATCTAGGCGTAACCGAAGCTGGCCCGCTGCCAGGTGGTCTGATCAAAGCCACTGCTGGTATCTCAACACTGTTGCTTGAGGGCATCGGCGACACAATTCGTTACAGCCTGACGGCCGACCCGATTGAAGAAGCACGAGCAGGCCGACAGTTGTTAGAAGCACTTGGTTTACGCGAAAGAAAAAATGTTGACTTAATTGCTTGCCCGAGTTGTGGCCGCGCTGAAGTTGATGTGATTGACATCGCCCAACGAGCGCAGGCGGCATTCGCTGACAAGAAATTGCCGTTGCAAATTGCTGTGATGGGTTGTGTTGTTAATGGCCCGGGCGAGGCACGCGAAGCTGACTTGGGTATTGCTGCAGGTAATAAGCGAGGACACTTATTTGTCAAGGGTCGCAACGTTGCTGTGGTGCCAGAGTCTGAGATGGTTGAATCACTTGTTGAGTGGGCAACGTTTATTCACGAACATGGCACCGATGCGGCGTTGAAGCGTGTTGACACAACCATTGCCGAACGCGAAGCAGCTAAAGATCGTTCTGCGGCGCTTGCCGAACACGGCGATGACGCCAACCATGATCACGAAAAGATCGTTGAAATTCGCCGTAAAGTTTCAGAAAAATAACGCGCTAATTTAAGCATTAACTAAAGAAATAGTTAACTAGTCGCGAAAAGCTGGCTGTGGCTATGTTGCAATGTCGTCGGCAGTCGCAAAAGCTGTCGCTTCGTGACTGACGGTACACGCCGACGAACTGCCAAAGTTTGTGGCAACTGTGCGACCAGACCAAACGTGGCGCACCGTTGGATGGCGCGCTCTAATGACCCACTGCCATTTCGAAATGCCAATCCGAGTGCCATTGCGGTGTCATTGAGGTCGAGGCAATACCCATTTGGAAAGACGTCTAGTTCGCGAGCCAAAAACCTCATTGCCCAGGTGGCGCTCGGGCCAATTATGCCTAGCCAAAATGTTTCGACGTACTCACCACAAGTATCAAAGCCAGAGATATTGACAACTGGGTCAACCCATTCTGAAACGAATATTTCGTTATTAGAAAAGTCACAAAGATTTGAGTTCATAACAACCGTGTGTGCATTTAACTTTAGTTGCGGTGCTGATTTACAAAATATGACGCAAGAATAGTTACGTGACAGATGATCAAAACTCGGGGAATGACCCTGTCGCATTAGAAACTGCCCGCAAACTTGTTGCAGACGCACGGCGAATTACAGTTTTGACCGGTGCTGGCATTTCAACTGATTCAGGTATTCCAGACTTTCGCGGCCCAAAAGGTTTATGGACGCTTAACCCAGATGCCGAGCGAGCGGCAACACTTCGCCACTATCTAGACGACGACGAGTTACGAAAGCGCTCTTGGCAAAATCGAATCAAATGGATACATGGTGATCCGCAACCAAATGCGGGGCACAAGGCTCTGTTTGAACTTGAGAAGCGCAATTCTTTGGTCGCGTTGATTACACAAAATGTTGATGAATTGCACCAACGTGCAGGTCACGATCCGAGCAAAGTTATTGAGGTGCACGGCACACTTCATCGCACGTGTTGTTGGAGTTGCAAAGATCGCCAACCAATGACGCAAGCACTGGCAAGAGTTGTCGCCGGTGATTCTGACCCGAGATGTGAACTTTGCGGTGGGATACTCAAGAGCGACACAATTTTATTTGGCCAGCCACTTGATCAAGATGTGATTGCTCGCGCACTCGAAGCCAGTACTAATTGCGAAGTTTTCATTGCGGTTGGTTCTTCATTGTCAGTATTTCCGGCGGCAAATACTTTGCCCCGTGCAAAAAACTCAGGTGCCAAAGTAATCATCGTCAACGGGCAGCCCACAGAGATGGATCACTATGCCGATGTTGTCGTTAACAGCGAAATTTCAGAAGTTCTGCCACAGATCTGCGGTGTCGTTAAATCCCGACCATAACGGTAGGGTATTGATA
>WLFB01000169.1 GCA_009703975.1 Actinomycetota bacterium
GGTAAAAACAAATAATGCCTGTACTGCTTGCTGTTTTTACGCCGGTCTTATTGGTGACATTTGTTGCGCTAGCAGTGTCAGGGGTTCACTCACGGTTGAGACCACAAATCGCTAGCAGAATGCTTTTGACCCTTCTCCTTCTAGGGGCATTCGCCGCAGTGCCTGTGCTGATTGAGTTGATCATCGGGTCACTGTTGGAGGTACCAGTTATTGGATCATGGTTTCACGACGGTGCTCACGACCTAGGATTTCACGTCAACGTTGGACAAATAATCGCGTTGTTTGTGTGCTGTGGCCTTCTGTCGATGGCGATCAAAATAAAAAGAGTGATTCGCTCTTACTACCGTTCAAATTCGTCAACTGGCTCAGAACTTGTTGTGGTTCACGATCAGAGACCGTTTGCATTCGTAACTCCAGGTCCGAATGGTGAGGTTGCCATATCGTCGGCTCTTGTTGAGATGCTTTCACCCCAAGAATTTGAACTGGTCGTAGCCCATGAGCGCGCACACCAGTACGGCCGTCATGATCGACTGCTACTTATAGGCAATATTTGCACTGCCATCATTCCATTATTGAAGCCAGTTCTGCATCGTCTTGAATTCTCGTTAGAGCGGATTGCCGATGACTGCGCGGCAAAAATTAGTGGTAGCCGAGAACTAGTTGCACGAACTCTCGCCCGCGTTGCACTGTATGACGATCTTCCGGCGTTGACACTGGGTATCTCAAAGGTAGGTGTGGCCGCGCGTGTGATTGCATTGACGAATTGTTCTAATAACTTGACTCGTCGCAATCTTGCGATGATGTGGGTGTTTGTATTTTCACTATTGCCTGTCACACTGCTCCAGTGGCATCATGTATTTGCATCACTTCGTCAAGTTTGTGGCGTATAACCGGTCTCTATTTGACGCGCGTTGTGTCGGCAAATTTATTAACCACGATTCGCATGTTCAATTGATCTAGGGCGCGCCACAATTACTTCTAGTGTGATAGCGCAGATTTACTCGGTTAACGCAGATCTTGAACTTTCCAGTTGCCTTCGGCGCGAATTATTTCGGAGTCTCCCGTGTAGATTTTCGCGTTGTGGGCGAGTGCAGTTGCCACACAGAACGCGTCGCCGAGAGCCATTTTGTAGGTTGCCTTAATCTTTGCGGCTGACACCGCTAGATCTTGATCAACTTCGACAAACCGTAACTTTTGTCGAAGTGCGGGCAGCACTTGGTTCGAGGCTTTCTCGCCGTGCCTCTTTGAAATTATGTAGAGCACTTCGCAAACATTTACAAGACTGATGACCGGGCGAGAGGCAATGGCCTTTTCAACGAGTGCAGCCGAAGGTCGATCTTCAAGCCATTCAATTACTGCCCATGAGTCGAGGCAAATATTCATCGCGATTCTTTGCTTCGGTCGGCTATCAGCATTTCGAGCATGCCGGAATCCGAGAATATTCCACGCAAAGTCTTGGTTGTATGAACTGATTGAATCAGCACGCCGTTTTCAGAAAGCGAAACTTCTACTTCGTCACCAGGTTCAATACCTAATTCGTCGCGAAACTTTTCCGGAATAACAACTTGGCCTTTGGGTCCGACTTTTTGCGCCACGACGCAATCATAGCGCAACGGTATAACTACTGGTATAACTTTTATAGATGTTGTCATGCACACATGTGTGCGAGCAGGGGTGTGATTAGATGTATCTCGTGAAGAAAATTGCACAAGTCGTCTTGGGGTTGGGGCTCGCATTCGCGGGCACCACGCACCTTGGTTCAAATCGCACCGAGTTTCGTGCGCAAGTGCCGTCAGTGTTCAAGGATTATGCCGATTTCGTCGTGTTGGCATCTGGTGTCGTTGAAATTTTGTTGGGGCTTGGCTTGGTTATCGCATGGAAGTATCGCGCGCAAGTCGGTTGGGCAGTCGCCATATTTTTTGTGGCGATATTTTGGGGCAACATTTCGCAATTCGTGAATAGTGTCGACGCCTTTGGTTTAAATAGTGACAGGGCTCGAGCAACACGGTTGTTGTTTCAGCCGTTGTTGGTGATCTGGGCGTTGTGGTCAACGGGTGCTTGGCGGGCCTGGCGCGCTCGTCGGGAACCTTGAGACAACGCAGTCGCAATCGCGTATGCCCTGGTGCCGTGTTTAAAAATATTATTTAGCTTTTAGCCGGGTACTGACGCCACGCAAATGGTTTGTTTACCGCGATTGCAAGCAAGACGAGCAGCACTGCATTCAACAAAACTGGCCGCCAAATAAATTTGAAGCCAAGATCGGTAACCGCAGGGCCGCCAATGATTGCAGTCAGAGCAGTGCCTCCGCTTGGTGGGTGCATATAACCAAAGCGCGTCATCAGCCCGGCGTGCAAGCCGAGCGCTACTGCGATCGCAATTGGAATGTTGTCGAAGATTTGTGCGGCGGCAACACCGAGAAACGCTGCAACAACGTGAGCGATCAATACCGCCCCTGGTTGTGCCGCAGGTGCCGAGGGTAGCGAGAACAATATGACTGCAGTCGCGCCCATTGAAACAACTAATAACGGTGCGACACCACTGAGCAATGCATCAGACACGAGCCACGTGATCGCGATGCCGAGTGCGGCGCCGAATGTGCTGATCAAAGCATCTTTGTTATTACTTTTTGGAGAAGGAAAGATTTTCATAAAGGCAACACTAGTTAGGCACGTCCGAAACTCTTTGACTCATCAGCGAATTGTTTAGCAATTTGTGACGTGATTGACGCCCACATCCCTAGCTCTATGAGGCTGGTGCGAAATTTCAAACCTCAGTATTAAAGGGGTAGTAGCTAGTCGTAATCGTGGGCGCCACAAAATTCATCGTTCGAACCGAGCAGTGCCCCTCAGCAAAGTTGCTCAGTTAAATCAAGCGATCTAATCTTGGTTTTTGAACAATATGGAGAAGTGTGATGAGCGATGAAATTAATGATGCACTGAGTGATGATTTCAAGCATCGACGCAATGGCGATATCTATGTAGTGACCGATGAAGAAAAACAGTCATTTCAGACAAACGGATTTGTGCACTTGCGCGGGGTGCTCTCGCAAACCGAAACAGATGAAATCGCAAAAGTATATGAACAGTTTTTACGACGTGAAATAGCGGTAACCGGAAGAGACTTTAACGATATGACATCTGGCGAATTTGGCACCGACGCATCGGGCTACGCGATCGCCAATGTGATGTGCCCTCGAAGGTACTATCCCCAATGGCAAGACAACATTTTCGAGCGCCGCGCAGCAACTATCGCTGAGCAGTTATGTGGCCCAGGAATGCAAATTGACTTCGATCAGTTATTGGCCAAACAGCCTGGTCGCCACGACGCCGTGTTTGGCTACCATCAAGATCAGGCATATTGGATTGACACAGATGATCGTCGCACCGCCACGTGTTGGCTAGCCGTTGACGATTCAACAATTGAAAACGGATGCATGCAGTTTCTTGCCGGCAGCCATCGCGAAGCGGTGCGCCAGCATCATCCGTTGCATCGCGACCGTACAGAAAGTCACACACTTGTTACCGAGTTGCGTGACGGTGATGTGATGACTCTTGTACCGATCTCGCGCGGCGACATCACGGTTCACAACGAAGGGGTCTTGCACGGTTCAGGCGGAAACTATTCAACGGGCTCGTGGCGGCGGGCCTATATTGTGGCGTTTCGAACCGATGAAACTATCAGCGCAGAACGCGCGCTTGGTTTTACGCACTCGCATAATGACAACATTGAAGTCCTTGATGCGGTTGACGGCTTGCATGCAAAACCTAGTGCGGGCGCACAAGCCAGCGGCGAGGCGACTACTTGAGAAGTTCTTGAATTCGTGGGTCGTCGATGATTCGCTTGCCGAATACTTTCTCACCGACAGTTGACCAATGAGTACGGTCACCGTATGTAAAACCTTCGGGAATATCAAAGTCTTTGCGGTAGTCAAATTTAACAATCTCTATTTTTGATAAGTACGCAACCGCAGACTTTTTGGCCAGCCGCTTCAAAATCTTGTCTACTTGAATTGAAAGTTGCTCAGAC
>WLFB01000017.1 GCA_009703975.1 Actinomycetota bacterium
CCGACAAAGCAGTTTTAGATGGCGCGAAAATTATGGCGATGACGGCTATCGATGTGTGGTTGTCTGAGACTCTTAACTCTGACGTGCAACAAGCATTCGGTGATGGGGTAGTGCCCGAAGGTGTACTTTAAACCGCGTTGGCCCGTTATATGCCATAAAGCAAGTGATTTATACAATCCCCAAGTCAGACAGGGCGGACTCCTAAGATAATTCGCCGTGACCGTATATGTACCAGAAAGCTTCGATGCCAGCGAGCAGGAGATCCTGCGTCGTTACTTCACGAACCTCGACGGGCCGGTTTTTGCGCTAGTTAATCTGCCCGAAGTCGTCAAAGGCGCGCTTTTTGCCCGATACAGCAGAAGCGCAAAGAGTTTGCGTCGATTGTTTTTGGATGAGTTCGTCTCGGATCTTGACCTTAGCGGTGACCAGTCTGTTGATGCGACGATTGGTCTATCGCGAGCAGAGGATTTATACGAAAAGGTTTTCGTTGAATATGGCGATGACAGTGTCGCTCAACTCGGTGGTGTGCACTTGGCTTGCGAACAAGCATCAAACTTATTGACGAAGATTCTTGAACGCGGTCGTCTGATGAGTTATCTAGAGCAGAGTACCCGCTACATAAATTATGATGCGCGACTCGGCGGGCGCTACCGCTTTTATAGAGACGCCGACATTCTTAACGGTCCCTTTGGAACTCGCTATGTCGGTGACATGGACAGAATGTTCGACTCATATTCATCGATGGTTGAAACCGTTACAGAGCATGTTCGCAAGACTGTAAAAAAAGGTGCAACCGATTCTGATTTCGTTTATCGTCAAGCAACACGAGCCAAGGCTCTTGACGCCGTTCGAGGAGTTCTCCCTGCGGCATCGCTATCTAATCTAGGTATTTATGGCACCGGCCAAGGATATGAGGCGCTGCTATTAAGAATGCGCGGACACGCGCTTCCAGAAGCACGTCAATATGCCGACATGATGTTGACCGAGTTGCGAAAAGTTGTGCCGAGTTTCTTGAAGCGCGTCGATGTTGCCGATCGAGGTGGAAAGTGGACCAACTATCTGATTGAACGGCAACAGCAGACACTTGAATTTGTTGATGAATACTTCGGTGCACTTGATCCTGAGGAAACTCAAGAAGTTGTGCTGACTGATTTTGACCCCGAAGGCGAAGACAAACTCTTAGCCGCAATTTGTTATTCGAGTTCACACTTATCAGAGCAACAACTACTTAAAGAAGTTAGATCACTTAGCCATGAGCAGCGAGTTAACTTGATTCGCGCTTATGTAGGAGAGCGAGAGAACCGTCGCCACAAGCCTGGCCGAGCGTTTGAACGTATTGACTACCGCTTTGATGTATTGGGAGATTACGGCGCATTCCGTGACTTGCAGAGACATCGATTGTTGACAATTGAATGGCAGCGACTTACACCAAATCATGGCTTCATTCGCCCTGAAGTTGTCGCCGAGTCGGGTGCCGGAGAAGCATTTGACGAAGCGATGCATCGTTCAAGTGAACTTTATGATGCGTTGCTTCCCGAATATCCGAGTCAGGCGCCATACGCAGTTTCGATGGCCTACAGAATGCGATATGTGATGCAGTTCAATGCCCGAGAGGCGATTCATATGCTTGAATTGCGCTCTTCACCACAGGGTCACCCGTCTTATCGGCGTGTGGCCATTGAGATGCACCGACTAATTGGCGAGAAGGCAGGTCATCGGGCGATAGCTGATGCAATGACTCACATAGTTAAAAATGCCCCAGAACTAGAGCGTTTGGATTCTGAACGAAAAGCCGAAGCAAGGCGAAAATGAGTTATAAAAGTAACAACCGCACGAGCAAAAAGCCGATTTGGAGTTATGACCCCATATATCGGATACTATGCGCGACTGAATTGAAACGAGTGAACGGACACCATGGCTGACGAAGATGAAATCGAAATTGAAGAGACCGAAGAGGTGGTTGGCGACGATCTAGAGATCGACGACTTAACTGAGGTCGTTGACCCTGATTTTGATCCAGATGCAGACGCAGTTGATGGTGAAGATTTTGACCCAGATGCAACTGGAGATCTGGTTGTCGATTTAACAATCGACGGCGCAACCGCGCTAAGCGATGAAGGTTCGACGCTTACACCGACTGACCCGACGAAACCGAAATCAGCAGATGACGACGATGACGAAGATGATCTTCGTACAGAAGATGATGTTGAAGCCGACCTCTCGTCAATTTTGCAAGAAAAATTGGCATCACCCCAAGAGACTGCGCCCGAAGAAGAAGACGAAGTTATTGGCGATGATCGCACCGATGGTGTCGAGAGACTTCAACCACGACGCCCTGACGAGACCCAGTGCTCTCACTGTTTCTTGCTTGTGCGACAAACAGCACCAGGTTGCCCTGTCGAAGACGACGCCTGTCCGCTGTTCAAACACTGACCGTTGTGACTGCGGCTCCCACTCCGCCAAATCCTGGCGATTTAATTAACAAATTTATTTCGCAGTTGCCCGACAAAATCAAGTTGTGGCGTTTCGTCGGCAAGATGGCGGTTGAACAAGTTAATAAGCGCTTAGTTGATCAAGTCGACAATTACTCGACGCGTGAACCCAGCAATCCGCCAGTGATGCCGAAGTCGGGCAAATTGGTGACACTAAATAGCGACGATACAGCGGCTAGCAGAAATATTACGTTAAAGAAAGACGCGACAGTGGCGAATACTCAAAAGACTGCTGCAAATTCGAAGGCAAAAGCAAAAGCATCTCCTGCGTCAACATCAGCGAAATTGCCGATTGCTAGTTATGACGATTTGTCGGCATTGCAAATTCTTGACCTACTCGGTGCGCTGAACAAGACCGAACTTGCCAAGATCAAGAAGTACGAGACTGCCAATCGATCTCGCCAAACTATTCTGAAAAAGATCGCGATGTTGTCAGATGCGGCAAAGTAGTTTTAATTTTTTGATCTCGCTAAAACTCAGTTGCTGACTGTGCAGATTTTCTCAAGGCCGGCCACAGAAAAAGATGTGGACGTTCTGGCACTACTTGAGAGCGAAGCACGTAACTCACTAAACCAATTTCGAGGCTCCGATCGACTTGAGAACGAAGTGCCTGAAATAGGCAATAGATGGTCTGAAGAATTGAACAACGACACAGTTTTTGTTTTGGCCGGCGGTATTGATTCTGTTGTAATGGGATACCTAATCGCGCGTACGTCTGAAAAAGCAGGCAATCAGTTAGCCACTATTGAACAAGTCTTCGTGACTCATGATGCACGCAACCTAGGGGTCGGGGATGCGCTTGTTTCAACGGCATTGTCTTGGGCACGAGAACTAAAGCTCCATGCGCTCGATGCACTTGCACTTCCTGGAGATCGCGAAACGAAAAATCTTTACGAACGTTCTGGACTGGTAGCGAGATTGATTACCGTTACTAAAAAACTCAGCTAGTTAAAACTTTATTTTTATTTGCCTTGCCAGTTTGGTGTTCGCTTCTCTATAAACGCTATTAAGCCTTCTTTTGTATCTTCTGAGTTCAATACAGCACCGAATTCTTTGTTCGTCATATTGATTAGCGTTTCATCCGACTCTGTGGCTGCAGCCAAAACAATTTTACGACTTGCCCAGACTGCTAGCGGCGCAGCTTTACAAACTCGTAATGCAAGATCCATTGCACCTTCAGTTGCTTTCTCTGATTCAACTAAATGATTAACCATGCCAAGTTCGTAGGCGCGTTGCGCCGTGAATGGTTCTCCGGTGAGGATTGCTTCCATTGCTGCGGCTCGACCAATCGCTCGAGGCAAACGGAAGAGTCCACCAGCACCTGCAATTAGATTTCGTGTTGCCTCAGCCAGACCGAAGGCAGACCGTGTTGTAGCGACAACCATGTCACACGCCAGCACTAGCTCGCAACCACCTGCGGTCGCTAAACCATCAACTGCCGCGATAACTGGCTTCTTTCGCTGGCGATAAACAAAACCACCAAAGCCACCGCGTGGCGTGTTCAATGCCGCTGCTTGACCAGAGTGAATCGCTTTGAGATCAGCACCCGCGCAAAACACGGGTCGTTGCTGGCCCTCGGTGTTTGCCGCCAGTATGGCGATCCAAACATTGTCGTCGGCTTCTACTTTGTCGATTGCCGCTTCTAGGCCACTAGCGACTTCACCATTGATCGCATTTCGTGCGTCAGGGCGATTGAGAGTGATTACGGCAACTTTGCCTTCAACTTGATATTCAACAATATTTGTCATATCGCGATCGTAGATGACTAAGACTGCTCAGACGAAGACGGGGCTTCAGCTTCAACTGTCGGCTCTGCAACCGGCGCATCGACAACTGCTTGCACAACCGGCGCTTCGACAACTGGCACTTCGACAACTGCTTGAGCAGCCGGCGCCTCTACAACTGGCTGTGGCGCAGGTGGAATCGTGAGTTTTGTTTCTTTTTTGTCGCGCGGTTTACGAACTTGACGAGCTTGACGCGGAGGTCGTAAAGGTTTCGGCGCTTGCACACCCGCAACAACTTCAATCCCAAATAGTGCGGCAATCTGAGGCAGCAGAGGAGAGAGTCGTTTTACCGTTTCACGCAGCGCATCAGTTGCCGCAATTGGTGCCGCGGCAGGCTTTACTTGGGCACGAATCGGTGAGAAGGCGAGTGCCTCGAGTACGGCAATCCATCGATCTGCACCAGCATCGCTGGCTAGAGACTCTGTAGCGGCTTTTGCGATTTGTGCGCCGAGTTCAACTGGAAACAACACACCGGCTTTTGGTGGCTCACCTGAAAGTTTTAGCGCTCGAACCACTCGTGAGACTTCGACAGCAGACTTCATGTCTTCTATCCAATTAGACATTTCTCTTTCTTGACGACTCTTCAAAGCCGCTTTCAGATCAGTAGCAAGAGCTCGTGTTGACTCATCTCGCACAACCATTGGGTCATCACTGCCGACCACGACTGCGCGAAGATCACGCAAATCAAGCAAGTCAAGATCTGCTTTTGCAGCCTCGGCTTTATCAAGCCATTCAGCAACTCGCAGTTTTGGCAAAATATCAGAAGCCATCGAAATTAAACCATCAGCTTTAACTTCTGCTTTTCCGTCTTTTTTGAGTTGTGCATTTTGCGATTTAATTGCTTCACGCACCGCAGCAAGACCACCAGCGAGCGCACGTTCTGCGACTCCTCGTTGTTCAACCGGCAAAGATTCGAGTACCGCTGTGCGATGCACACGCTTCGGCTTGAGACGCTTAGCAATAGGTCGCTTTGGAACTTCTGGTGCAGGCGGAAAAGATTTGCGATCTGGTCTTGGCGTTCGCGGCTCGCGATTAGGTCGATCTGCTCTCGGTTCACGCGGTTCGCGATCTGGTCGATCTGTACGCGGACCTTGCTTGCCACGTCGCGGTTTATCATCACGAGATTTCTTTGCAAGTTTTTCTGTTACTCCAACAAATGGTTTGTCATCAATGAGTTGCAACAAAGTTGCTTTTTGGCTCTTGTCGCGTTGTGTAACTACCGACAGAACTGTGATGCCATCAATATCAAAGTCTGCTTCAATTTTTAGTACGTCACCAATTTTGCTTTGGTTAGGTAGAAGAGTCGCAACGACCACACCTTTAGGAACTTTTGCGCCAGCAGCACGCCAAGTCCAGGTTCCGTCGTCCCGCGTGCTAGTCAATTCAATATCTAGTCTCCGTGACATGAGCCTTTACGGTATCCGAAAGGCGAGCATTTCCCCCAAAAGCGATTACAAAGCGCATCATCATTTTCGCTACGGTGAGGTCATGGCGATTTATGCACTAGGTTCTCGCGAGCCAAAAATTCATGAGACGGCTTTCATCCACCCAGAGGCAGTAATTATCGGCTCAGTTGAAATTGGTGCCGAATCGACCATTTGGGCGGGTGCAGTATTGCGCGGTGATGACGGCGAAATCAAGATCGGCATGCGAACCAGCATTCAAGACAACTCTGTTATCCATACGATGCCTGCGACGCCAACAATTGTTGGTGACGACTGCGTAATCGGGCACCTCGTACATCTTGAGTCATGCACAATTGAGTCGGGCGCGCAGGTGTCTTCTGGAGCGATTGTTTTGCACCGTGCAGTTGTTGGCACTGGGGCGATTGTCGGCGCTAACAGCGTGGTTTTGAACGACATGGTCGTACCACCAGGGGCATTGGCTGTTGGCTCTCCAGCTGTGATCAAAGAGGGGCGTGCGCGACAAGAAGAGATTTCAAGGGGTGTTGACATATACGTCAAAAAGGGCAAGTTTTTCGCAGCGAACTTGCGCAAAATTCGCGACTAATTAGATTTTCTTAGCTGACTATTCTCAATAGTTCGGTCAGATCAAGTCGACTAGAACTACTCAGATGCTCGCGTGCTGTGTCTCGACGAAATTGCGCGCAAAGGTCTGGCCTGAAGAAGCGGGCGCCCTCGCGAATTACGTAATTCAAAAGAAAAAAGCGATACGCGTAAGGAAGAAATTCAATCTCTGTAGTGCTGAGTGGATAAATTTGATGATACGCGGCCAAGAATTTAAGAAACCTAGGCTCGCTAAATGTATGTGCAGAATAAGAGAACTGGGTTTTGTCACCAGTACGGGATGAAACTCTGCTCAGAAAATAGAAATCGAGTAATCGTGATTCAACACGAAACCAGTCGTAATCCCATCTGGTTGATAGTTGAAACGAGCGACCAGAATTGCCTTTAGAAGCCTGCACCGCAAAGTTGCCTAGATTCCAGTCGACCAATATCGGAATACGCAACCATTCGTCGTAGTGCACTTTTTCGAGATGCAACAGTAGATCATGTGTACTGCGCTGCAAGATTGATATATCTGTTTTTTCTAATCCGAAATTTTGTGGAGCCTGCGATTCTCGAAGCAAATCAAAAAGATGAATTGCATCACCCTTGACCGAGTTTGAAGTAGGTGGCAACGATGGTGCAATCGCCGCGCAGGCCAAATGAAATTCTGCAATTTCTTGAGCCAGAGATATCACGTCTTGATCGGTCAAAATGCGCGGTAGTGAATCTTGTTGTTGTACATCGGTGTAGAACACCGCCCAACATGACTCGTCGTACCACGTGTACGGCCGACCATTCTTACTTAGAACTTCAGCCAGAAATCCTGACCAACGACCACCTCTAAGCTGTGCGCTGCAACGGGCGAGTCTGTCGTGGTCTTCTGCAAACTGAAAATATGACCCATACGAACTAACTTTGGCGATCAAATTTGATTTGTCAGACATGGTTAAACGAAAGACACGGTTGGTCGAAACATGTGCACTCACTTCGGTGAAAGTTTCAATTACTCGCGGGTCACCGAATTTTGCCCAGGCATCGCGAACAGTGTCAATAGCCCCCGGTAGCGAACTTGCCGACGACTCTATTTTTGAATTTGACATGCGAAATTAGTCTCGCAGACTTTAGCTATATCTTTTTACGTGCTACCGCGAATTAGATCTGATTCCGATCGGAGCAATGAGATGAAAACCAGCTTGATGACGTTGCTCTTCAGATTCTCCGCCCCAAAAACCATATTCATGATGGTTGCGAGCAAATTCTCTACATGCTGTTTGCACTTCGCATGACGAACAGACTTCTCGTGCCATTGATTCTCTTTGCTCACGAGCCTGTGGTCGTTCTGCTGCTGGCGGAAAGAACATCGAGCTGAGCCCGCGACACGCGGCGTCGTTCATCCACTTGTCATCAGTTTCAAGTCGTTTGATGAAGAAATCTGACCCCGCCACGTAGGTCAAACTAGCGGATAAATAACTGACTAGTCAATTACATAGAGGCTGATATCAGCCGTTTAGAGCCTCATCAACACCGAGCCCAAAGGCTTCTATGTCTTCCAAGGTCGTATCCCAGGCCGTCATCCAGCGCACCTGTTGGGCAGCAACATCCCAATCCCAGAAAAACGACCAATCTTGAAGGGCAGTTCGGGCGGGCTGAGAAATCGTTGGATACAGGCTATTTACGAGAGGAGGCTTGACTAGACCGAGCAACTTGTGATGTTTTGTTCGCTCATAAAGTGCGAGTGCCATCGCGTTTGCTTGAGCCCCGAGTTGAAAAAATAGTCCATCTCGAAATAACTCGACGTACTGCGCCGAGATGAAACGCATCTTCGAATTTAATTGAGTGATCTGCTTGCGAATGTATTCGACGCGGTCACCAAGTTTTGGATTCAAGAATACGACGGCTTCGCCGAACATGACGCCTGCCTTCATCGCACCGAAACTCAAAACATCAACGCCCGCATCAATGGTAAAACTTCGCAATGCCTCGGGTGTCGCGCCATAGACAGCAGCCGCATTACTCAACCTCGCGCCATCCATATGAACGAGCATTTCAAGTTCATGAGCCGTCTCACAAATTGCACGCACCTCATCGGGCGAATAGACCGTACCAAGTTCTGTTGACTGAGTGATCGATACAGCGGCGGGCTGAGCGTGATGCACATGACCACGTAAATGTGCGACGCTGTGCAAATCTTGCGGTTTGAGTTTTCCGTCTAGTGATGGCAGATCAATTAATTTCGCACCAAGGATTTTTTCTGGCGCGCCAGTTTCATCGACTGCAATATGCGACCATGACGTGCAGACGACTGCTTCAGCCGGCTTGAGTACACAGGCGAGTGCGAGAACGTTGGCACCCGTACCGCCGAACACAAACTCAGAGCGCACATCGGCATCAAAGAGTTTCGAGAAAGCGTCTTTGGCCTGAACGGTATATTTGTCGAGCCCATAGGCGAGCGCGTGTGACTCGTTAGCTCGTACAACTGCCGCCATTACATCTGGATGCACACCAGCGGCGTTATCAGACGTGAACAGGCGAGACGGGGGTTGGTGCGAAATCTTCATTTGTTCAGTATGCCTTCAACCAAACATCCGTGAACTCAAAGTGACTATTCGCGCATCATGATGACTTTTGACTTATAATTTCGTCATGACGAAATTAGTTACAGCTAGCAAAAGCCGATGTCAGTGGTGTAGGTCGCCGTTTAAGCAGCTGCCCGGCGCTGGCAGGCCAAGGCGCTATTGCTGCCAATCATGTCGCCAATGGGATTGGGTGGCTCGACAACGCGCCAATGAATTGCAACTCAGCGAAACCGAGCTAGTTATAACCCGTGATCAACTAAACACGCTCAGAGATCAGGTGTACGTGCTCAAGTGTGCAGTTGCTGATGTAGAGGCAGATCTAGACCCAGATATCGATCCGACCACACGAGACTTTAAGTCTGCAGTTAACTGGTTACTTAATGCAGCTAAACCTTTAGTTGATGGTTAGTGACGTAAATACATATATCTAAGACTCGCTGAATTGGCGTTTCAATAGCGGCTTAGTTTGAAGCGATCTGTTTATTTGCCCATAATGTTAGTTATGTAAAGTTGATATGAGATCAGATTTCACGGCTACTGTGACGCCATGACTAGCGACAGGTCTCAATCCTCCCAAAAGATCTTGGCGTCGTTACCAAGTGTCGGCTGGCCGAAAGACAAGGTTTTCGATGCACTTGAAGATCTGCGAGTAGATGATATTGCGTGGCGCGATGGCCGTGCGTTCAGTCTCGCCTACTACGCAGGCGCCGAGGCGATAAGCGTCGCCGAAGAGGCTTACAGACGCTTCAGTGGCGAGAATGCGCTGAGCACCGACGCGTTTCCAAGTTTGCGCAAGATCCAGGCTGATGTTGTGGCGATGGCCGGTAAGTGGCTCGGCGCTACTAGTGAGTCGGCTGGGTTTATGACATCTGGGGGCACCGAGAGCATCCTGATGGCAGTCAAGGCTGCCCGCGATCGGCTACGTGCTGAGCGAGGTATCACGAGTCCGAATATTGTTTTGCCGACCTCTGCCCATGCCGCTTTTGACAAAGCCTGCGCTTACTTCGAAGTTGAGTCAAGACGCGTTGACGTCAAAGATAACTGGCGCGCCGACGTTGACGCCATGCGATCGCGGATCGATCAAAATACCGTTCTCGTTGTTGCATCGGCTCCGCAATACCCTCAAGGTGTCGTTGACGATGTAACAGGTATCGCTGCACTTGCAATAGAGGCAGACATTAACTGTCATGTTGATGCTTGCATGGGCGGGGTAACGCTCGCCTATCTTGCTCAGCTCGGAGAGTTCTTGCCACCGTGGAGTCTGCAAGTACCGGGGGTCAGTTCAATTTCTGTTGACTTACATAAATTTGGTTACACATCTAAAGGTGCGTCAGTGATTATGTACGCATCAAAGTATCTGCGATCGTTTCAGGGCTTTGTGACTGATAACTGGCTGGGCGGTCTATACGCGTCATCTGGTGCACTAGGCACAAAGTCAGGTGGCTCAATGGCGAGTGCTTGGGCAGTAATGCATTATCTAGGAGATGACGGTTACATGCGACTTACCCGTCAGGCACGTGAAGCAACTTTAAAACTCGCAGACGCGATTAACTCGAGCGAACATTATGTATTACGCGCGCAACCTGAAACGACCTTGGTTTGTTTTGGTGCGAAAAACCCAACTGCGCTTAATGTCTTTGCTGTAGCTGATGAACTTTGGCAACGGGGTTGGTATATCGATCGCCAGACTCCACCTGATTCATTACATTGCACTGTTAATGCAATCCATAATGACAAAATAGAACTGTTCGTAAAAGATCTCGAACTCGCAACTTCTACAGTCTTGGAAAATAAAAAAATCGGTGACCGCGGTAGCTACGGAACCATTGTCTGATTCTTAACCCAAGTGAACTGCTAAAATATCTAAGTGGTTGAGAGTACCCGAACAAGATCAGCCCAATTTTCGGGCCTTCAGGTTATATCTCCTATTTATCTTTTTATATTCCTATTTTTGACAACACACGAAGTATCCATTGAAGATTCTGTAAAATTATGTGCAACGCTTCTTCTAGATGTAGTCACCGGTGGGTTGCTTTGGGTTTTGCTATCAAAAAAGTCTGAATACTCCGTATTTGAGTTTTTCGGTGTTGGTGTAGCGCTAGGTACTTCGATAAACACAGTTGCACAGTTGTTGCTGAGAACTTCCGTTTTTGGCTCTGTATTCAATATCTATTTTGGATTGTTTGTCATTGCACTATTTATTTTGCGAAGAAATAAAAAGTTAATGAAACTCACAATCACTCAAACTGATCCAATTTTGCTTTTCGGTTTACTGACGATTTCGCTCGTAATGATATGTGGCGATCGCTACTATATTTGGCCGGGAGCAATAATCTTGGGTCTGTCGTATTTTTTATTTCAAAAGGCTTATTCAAAAAACAGATTTCCATTCACTCATAGGTACTTTCCATTTATATTTATATGTGTTGCTAC
>WLFB01000170.1 GCA_009703975.1 Actinomycetota bacterium
CACACCAAGTTTCGATGTTTGAGACGATCGTAAACGGACAAGCTAACCCAGAAGTCACCCGACTCGAGCAACACGCGACACAATCGGCACAACGTGGCAACTTTCGCTCGCATCAAGAATCGCAGAATCGCCAAGAAAGACGCAATAAACCAGCTGCCAAACGCTCGCGGTTATTTGCGCCGTCAAGAGTTGAAATTGCCGAACTCTTAGAACAACAAGATTTGTTGCCGGCAATCGTATTTATTTTTAGTCGTAATCAGTGTGACGAGGCCGCAGAATCATGCGTGCGAGCAGGAATTCGACTAACTAATCCAGAACAGCGAACAGAAATTTCTGAAATCATCGATCAGCGTGTTACCAATTTTAGTGACGACGACCTTGCTGCTCTGAGTTTCTCAAAGTTTGCCAATCAACTCGAATCAGGTATCGGTGCCCATCATGCGGGGTTGATCCCAGCATTTAAGGAGATCGTTGAAGAATGCTTCATCCGAGGGCTGGTGCGCTTGGTTTTTGCTACAGAGACATTGGCAGTGGGATTAAACATGCCAGCACGAGCAGTCGTAATTGACAAACTTACGAAATTTACCGGCGAGCACCATCAACCGCTCAAGGCATCTGAATACACGCAACTCACTGGACGCGCAGGCAGACGAGGTATTGACACCGTTGGTCATGCATTGGTGCTTTACAACCAGTACGTATCTTTTGACCAAGTTGCCGCACTGGCGCTGAGTCGATCTTTTAGATTGACTTCTGCATTTCGGCCGACTTACAACATGGCGGCAAATCTGATTCAGACGCATTCACGCCAAGAGGCTCATCACTTACTAAATCTTTCGTTTGCTCAATTTCAAAGTGGGCGAGATGTCGTAGAGCTGCAGGCTCGAATCACACGCCGAAGTAAAGAGCGAGACCGCCTGCGTGAACAGGCCAAAAGCCCATTTGGAGACATCGATGAATATCGCAACGCCTTTGAAATTCGCCCGGATGCCAGACAAATTATTGATGCTATTGATTCACTCAAACCTGGGGATCTGATTCTCGTGCCAAAATCAGGCCGCGAAACTAAGGCTGCTGTAATTGCAACTGCCCAACGTGTGAACGGAACAAAGTTGACTTTAGTTGCGGGCACAAAAGCGGTTTTGCAATTGCAGGCGGGGGATTTTGATACTCCACCAGTCAAACAGGGCCACATTGTCTTGCCCGATTCACTCGCGTTCACCAGCCCAAAATTTATTAAAGAAGTTGCCTTGCGTGTGATGCGTACAAAGCCAAACAAACTTCATGCAAAGTCATCACCGTCAAAAAACTTCACTGAGTTGTCGCATACAGTCTCACAAGACCCGGAATTGCGTAGACGTCTGATCGCTGCTAAATCCGCGGATCGGATAGACAGTGAACTGGCAATTATGGAAGCGCGAATAAACAAATCTGTTCAGTCAGTAAGCGCAAAGTTTGACGAACTAGTTCAGCTGATGCAACGGCGCGGTTACGTCTCAGCTTGGAACCTCACCGATCAAGGCCGAACTCTTGCGCGCATCTTTCATGAGTTAGATCTAGTCGTCGCAGAAGCGCTAACAGACGGGTTATTCGACGACTTAAACGCAGCCGAGCTGGCATCATTGCTGAGCACGTTTGTCTACGAGTTTCGACGTGCTGAAGATCCGCCACGACCGATTATTCCGACGACGCTTGCATCTAAATGGAAGACACTTCAGGCTTTAAGCAACAAGATCGCTCAAGACGAAGAATCATCTGGGCTTTCACCTCACCGTTCATTGGACCCTGGCCTGATGGATGTCACTTTCGCTTGGGCGAGTGGCGATGAACTAATTGACATCTTGAACGAAGATCTCACCGCGGGAGACTTCGTACGCACCATGAAACAACTGATTGATTTGCTTCGCCAGATTTCGTTGGTGGCACAGATGTCAGAAACTCGAGATGCAGCACTTGCGGCTTCTCAAGCGTTACTTCGCGGTGTAGTTGCTGCGTCGCAGGGTTCTGTGTTGCAATGACCATTCGAAAGAGCGAAGACTGGGGATCAACCGTAACTCGGCCCGAGAATCTCGTGATTTGTGAGACAGATGCCGCAGCATCGCAACTCGCGACCAACTATTTTTTGCAACAGAAGCCGATACCCGCGATCGCGATTACACGATCGAATCTGTCTAGAGCTCTCGGCACAAAGGGCGCCAACGCCAACTCTCAAAAAATGCAAGCGACACCATTTGATTTGATTGAAGTCACTTTCGTAGATGCTTCGAAAACTGAACAAAAAGTTTTAGCTTTGGGCTACGGGTTATTGCGAAAATCGTGGTGGCGTCGCGAAATAGTTGCAGCGATGAACACGAGTTTCATCGGTGATTGGGACTGCACGCCAAGATCACATCCCAATGATGGAAAGTTTGATTTACTGACTGTGAACAGCGAAATGAAACCAATGCAGAGATTGATTGCTTCACGCCGATTGAGACTTGGAACACACTTGCCACATCCACAAATATCGGTTAAACAACTCACCAGTTTTGAGGCAGATTGTTCTACTAAACCTAATTTATATGTCGACGATCGCAAATTTATGAGTGTAAATCAATGCAAATTCAGGTTGTTGCCTGACGCTTTAACTCTTTATTGGTAGTGGTTATCATTTGGCTATGACCAAAATTGATATTGCCAAG
Organism: Actinomycetota bacterium; assembly: GCA_009703975.1. Lineage (GTDB taxonomy): Bacteria > Actinomycetota > Acidimicrobiia > Acidimicrobiales > Ilumatobacteraceae > BACL27. The sequence continues at coordinate 2,682 of WLFB01000170.1, forward strand.
ATCAAGCAGCAGGTTTGCGCAGACATTGATAGTCGTTCAGCAGATCTAATTTCTATAAGTCACGAGATTCACGCGCACCCAGAGTTAAATTTTCAAGAAAAATTTGCTCATGAAATTCTTACGCAATATATTGCCGATTCAAAACTTAAGGTTGACAGAGGTGCGTTCGAATTGGACACCGCGTTTGATGTCTCGGTGCGTGGAGGCAATGGCCCGACTGTTGCTGTAATTTGCGAATATGACGCGCTCCCAGGCATCGGGCACGCCTGCGGGCATAACATCATCGCTGCGGCTGGTCTTGGCGCGGGAGTCGCCTTGAGCGCTCTAGCCGAACTCTGTGGTGGAAATTTGCGGTTGATGGGTACACCCGCAGAAGAAGGTGGCGGCGGCAAAGTCGAAATGGCACGCAAGGGCGCCTTCAAAAATATTGATGCGGCAATGATGATTCATCCGTCTGATCAAGATTTGGCGCGAATGAACGCAATCGCGATTCAACAACTTTTTGTGCGCTTCGAAGGTCTCGCTGCACACGCCGCCGTCTCGCCCGATAGAGGCAAGAATGCACTCGACGCTGCCGTTCTTGGTTACATGAATGTCGCTGCGATGCGTCAACACATCAGACCAACCGAGCGTGTGCATGGTATTTTCACAAAAGCAGGTGAGAAACCAAACATCGTGCCACGCGAAGCCGAAATGGATTGGTACGTTCGATCTGACACGATTGAGTCGCTTCAACCTCTTAAGGCGCGTATTGCGAAATGCTTAGAGGCCGGAGCAATGGCCGCTGACTGCACAATAAGTTTTGATTGGCAAAAGAATACTTATGCCGACTTAGTTGATAATTTGCCTTTGCTTACGAGTTACGTGCAGAACTCCGCACAAATGGGCCGAGCTCTGACAACTGATTTACTTCCAGGTACTGGTGGAGGGTCTACTGATATGGGAAATCTCAGTTATCTTGTTCCATCTATTCATCCGATGTTGCAAGTTGCGCCTCGAGGAGTATCTCTACATAGTGCGCAGTTCGCAGAATTCACCGCGAGCAAAGATGCCGACAAAGCAGTTTTAGATGGCGCGAAAATTATGGCGATGACGGCTATCGATGTGTGGTTGTCCGAGACTCTTAACTCTGACGTGCAACAAGCATTTGGCGATGGGGTAGTGCCCGAAGGTGTACTTTAAACCGCATTAGCCCGTTATATGCCTTAAAGCGAACGCTTTATAGAATCCCCAAGTCAGGCAGGGCGGACTCCTAAGATAATCCGCCGTGACCGTATACGTACCAGAAAGCTTCGATGCCAGCGAGCAGGAGATCCTGCGTCGTTACTTCACGAAC
>WLFB01000171.1 GCA_009703975.1 Actinomycetota bacterium
AATTGCGAGAGCAATCATCACGCGTTGACGCATTCCGCCAGAAAACTCATGCGGGTACGACTGCGCACGCTCGGCTGGTCGTGGAATACCGACTATTTCGAGCAACTCGATGGCTCGTTTATTTGCGGCCTCAGTTGAAATTTCTTTATGGATCAACAACGCTTCGGCAATTTGTCGCCCGATCGTATGCACAGGGTTGAGTGCCGAGAGCGGGTCTTGAAAAATCATCGCAATTTCATTGCCACGATATTTCGACATCTGATCGTCGTTTAACTCGAGCAAATTCACTCCGTTGAACTTGACCGACCCAGAAACTGTTGCGCTATCGGGCAACAAGCCAATCGCCGCAAGAGAAGTTACTGTTTTGCCCGAACCAGATTCGCCGACGATGCCGAGCACTTCGCCAGCACGAATGTCGAGTGAAATATTGCGAACAGCCTGAACCGTGCCTACTTCGCTTGGGAAAGTAACTGAGAGGTTGCGAATCTCAATTAGTGAGTTGTTGACGTTGCTTGTCATGACGTGATTTTCATGAGACAGTGCTTTTCTTAACGCGCAATGAACCCGGGTCAAACGCGTCACGAAGGCCGTCACCAATAAAACTGACTGCCAAAACTGTTAATACGAGAAGTGAACCCGCGAATATAAACAACCACGGATAAGTAAGCGCTGCGCCTGTTCCTTCGGCAATTAGCGTGCCAAGCGAAACGTCAGGTGCGGCAACTCCAAAGCCGAGATAAGACAAACCTGTTTCTGCCAGAATTGCACCGCCGACATTTAATGTTGCTGCAATGATCAAAATCGAAGCCATATTTGGCAACAAATGTCGGAAGATAATTTTTCGTGTTGGCACACCCATGTATCGTGCGGCACGAACGAAATCACGCTCACGCAAACTCATGGCGAGACCTCGAACGACTCGAGCAGTAATCATCCAGTCGAAAATTGTTAAGCCAACAACCAGCAACAACCACGTTTTGCCTTGATAAAAACGCGAGAGAATTACCAGAACCAAAAACGAAGGTAGAACAAGCAAAAGGTCGACAAACCACATAGTTGCTTTGTCTGCACGCCCACCGAGGTAGCCAGCAAAGGCACCAACAATCGCCGAAAGCCCAGTTGAAAACACGGCGACCAATAAGCCAATGATTAACGACTTCTGCAAACCGCGTGTCGTTTGAGCAAACACATCAACACCGATTTGTGTGGTGCCAAACCAATGCGATGCCGATGGGCCCTTGAGCAAACTCGAGAAGTCGCTCTCTGAATAATTCCACTGACCGATATACGGGCCGCCGAATGCAAATAAAAACATAAACGCGATGACGCCCAGACCGAAGACTGCAGTTTTATTGCGAAAGAATCGTCGTCTAATTAGTTGGCCGCGTGAGATGCGCTCAATTGCCATGTCGACAGATGCTTGATTAGCCGTCACGCGCGCGACCTAACTCGTGGGTCAAGAATTGCCAAAATCACATCGGCTAGAAAGCCTGAGAACAAAACGAGCACCGCAGTGAACGTGACGACAGCACTAACTGAGTTGATGTCGTTCTTGCCAACAGCACCGATGAACCACTGACCCATGCCATACCATCCGTAAATAGTTTCAGTAAATGCGGCGCCAGCAATTAGCAGGCCAAAGCCATAGGCAAAAAAAGTCGCCATCGGAGAAATCGCAACTCGCAGACCGTGCTTGAACAACGCCTGGCGGCGAGTCAAACCTTTGGCTCGCGCCGTACGCAAGTGATCGCTGCTTAAAACATCGAGCATCGTGTTGCGCTGATAACGCGAATAGAAAGAAATACTGCCGAGCGCAATTGAAAGTGTCGGCAAAATCAAATGTTGAAGTCGATCACCGAATCGGCCCATCGCCGACCCGACATATTCAGGCGTGTATTCGCCCTGAGTGAAGAAAAACGTCGAGCCGATTGCATCGTTAAATTTAATGCCGACAAACTTGAGCAAAATCGCCAACAAGAAAACCGGTGTCGACAAAATAAAATAAGCGAACAAACTTGTGCTGCGATCAAAAATTTCATATTGCCGAACAGCACTGACGACGCCAACGATTACGCCAATTGTTGCGCCGAGCAAAGTGCCGAGCATCAGTAATCGCAAACTCACCCAAACTCGGCGCGAGAATTCTTCATTCACGCGGTTTTGATCTAGATCTTCACCGAAGTCGCCTTGCAAAACATTGCCAGCCCACTTCACATATCGAGTTGTAAATGGAACCTCATCATTGACGTTGGCGCGGTTCAATACCGCGTCAATTGATTCTTTCGGAATCGGCGGATTCGCGGCCTCATAGTTACCGCGAGGGTTGAGTGCAACCGACGCCAAAAAATATCCCATTGATGACGCAATAAGCACCATCAATACAAAATTCATGAAACGTTTAATGATGAACCCGACCATTATGAAACCAGCAAACCCCAATATTCAAACGGAAATGTTAAAAACTGAAGGCTAGCAGTGCTTCATTTCAGATGAACTTTAGATTAATCAAGAGTGAACAAGTCGGCTTTTTCGTTGTTAGTTTTAAACCTAATAATTCGAGGCATCAGCCACGGATAACCACTAAGAGGGGAAATTAATGAAAAGCAAACTAGTCAAGCGCGTTATCGCCCTGGCTTTGGTAGGCGCGGTTGTCGCACCATTCGGTATGACGACTCAAGCCGGTGCTGCCAAAGATGGCGGCTCGCGTCAAATTAATGAAGTGCCGGTTGCCAATCTCAAACAAGGCGGAGTATTTCGCTTCGTTCAAGTAGATATCTGCCCGAACTTCAACACCAGCGCAATTGAAGGAAACCTCCTCAACTGCAGCCAAGTAATGAACACAATGTTGCCGCAATACATCTATTTTGACAAGAACGCAGTTCTTCAAATTGACAAGAACTACGCGCTTGACATCAAAGCAAGTCGTGTAGACGGCAAACAGACAGTGACTTACTCACTCAACCCGAAGGCAAAGTGGAGCGATGGTAAGACAATTGGTCTTGCAGACTTCGTGGGCATGTGGAATGCACTGAAGAAGTCAGGCCAAGGATTCAATATCACTTCGAGCGCCGGCTACGAAAAAATCGAGTCAGTCAAGAAGGGCAAGACAGCGAATGAAGTCGTCGTCACCTTTAGCGAGACCTACCCAGACTGGCAACCACTGTTCAGTGCGTTGAAGCCAGCGGCGTTGACTGCATCACCAGATGCGTTCAACACGTCATGGAAGGCAGCACCATTGGTAACTGCTGGTCCATTCAAGTTCAAGGCTCTCGACAAAGTGACTCGAACAATCACAGTTGAGCGTGACAAGAAGTGGTGGGGTGACAAGCCAGTGCTTGACACGATCATCTTCAAGGCGTTGCCACAGGCTGCTCAGATCGATGCTTTGCTTAACGGCGAAATCGACTACATGGACGTCGGCAACGACACCAACGCTCTCAAGCGTGCCCGTGAAAACTCGAAGGTCAGAGTTGACGTCGCGAAAGCACCAACACACGAACACTTCACTTTTGGTCCAGTAACGGCAGTAACAAAAGAGGTTGAAGTTCGTCAGGCAATCATGCTTTCGATCGACCGTCAGCAAATCGCGACTGCGATTCAAGGCATCGTCGACCCGAAGGTTAAGCCGAACAACAACCACGTGTTTCTTGACGGCACATCGTGCAACCAAGACAACACCGGCACACTCGGCAAGCGCGACCTCACCGCGGCAGCGAAACTGCTCGACGGTGCAGGCTGGGTCAAGGGTGCCGATGGCATTCGTGCCAAGGGTGGCACTCGCCTCTCGGTCAAGTTGATTTACCCAAGTGGTAACGACAACCGCCGTGACACAGTGCTTCTTGCAACAGCTATGGCAAAAGAAGCCGGTATCGAATTGGTACCGACTTTGATTCCAACTGCTGACTACTTCGGCAAGTACGTTCTCGTATCAAAGTTCGAAATGGCGATCTTCGCTTGGGTAGGCACAAACTTCCCAATCGCAAGTTCACCAAACCTCT